>JAZQCR010000037.1:0-38455 GCA_045546375.1 Eubacteriales bacterium
ACCATATTTTTTCTGTTCTTCAACAGAATAGTATTGTTCCATATCGGCAGGTGTTGCCGTATCAATATTGTCGGTCGTGTAACCACATTTCAACAAAGGCAATGTTTTATACAATTCATCAAAATTATCAAACCTATGCAAATTTACAACTGTGCTATGAAGTGTTTCTCCGGTTGTATTGTTAGTAAAAACAATCTTGTCCCCTACTTTTACCTGCTGACGCTTTTCGTCATATAAACGAAGTTCGATAGTTTTTTCACCGCTCTTTATCATTTCAAAAGGAGCAGAATTCAATTTCATTTTGTGTACGTCGATTTGCCGACTTAATAATGCTACCGTTTCCACATGCGCTGTTCTTGGAAACATATCATAGGGATAAACCGTATCCGTTTCATACCCCAATTCCTTGAATAATCGTAAGTCCCGGGCGAAGGTATCCACCCCGCAGGAGATGTATACGACCTTATCGGGACCCAGCTCTCCTATGCGCTCTATAAGCTCTTTTGATAGGCCCTTTCGGGGTGGGTCCACGAAGATAACGTTGCATCCGTCGATGTGCGGATCGTTTGCATCCCCACAGTAGAAGGACGCGTTTTTAATGCCGTTTATCTCGGCATTTTTCTTTGCGTTTTTAACTGCGTCTGGGATTATCTCAACCCCTACGAGCCTTGATATATCAGCCTTCTTCGCCACCGACAGCCCGATAGTGCCGATGCCGCAGTAAAGGTCTGCCACCACGTCCTCAGGGGACAGGTCGGCAAGCTCGATTGCCTTCTCATATATGGCCTCGGCGGTAGCGTGATTTATCTGATAGAAGGAGAGGGGAGATATCTCGTAGGTGTTACCGCAGAGGGTGTCGGTGATGATGCCGTCACCGAAAACGGTGTGACATTTTTTGCCTAAAATAACGTTGGTCTTTTCGGTATTTTCGTTGAGGATCACCGTGCGTATTTCGGGATATTTAGTATATAATCTGCCTACCAGATCGGTGATATGGGGCATTTCTTTGCCGTTTATAACGAGGCATACCATTACCTCGCCCGTGTTCACTCCCATGCGCAGATAGAGATGGCGCATAAGCCCTTTTCCGCTCTCCTCATCGTATATTGAGACGCCCTTTTCCCGAAGGAAGGAGGACACGGTATCGCATATACCCACGAATACATCAGGCAGCAGCTCGCAGCCGCTTTTGGGCACTACTACGCGGTGGGACTTGGGCGCGAAATAGCCCAGGCTCCCGTCGGGTGCAAAAGGCATTTGAGCCTTGTTGCGATAGGCTTTCTTCCCCGAGGGAGAACACAATTCTCTGACCGATATATGGGACAGCCCCTCCTTGCGCAGAGCCGCTCTCACCGACTCGGTCTTTGCCCTCGCCTCCTCCTCGTAGCTGATGTGCGAGTAGGCGCATCCGCCGCAGGAGGCGCTGATAGGGCAGGTAGGTGTGATACGCATAGGCGAGGGGGTGATAAGCTCCTCTATTTTGCCGATAGCATAGGTCTTCGCCACCTTGATGACACGCACCTTTGACACGTCCCCGGGAGCACTTTGACCCACGAAGAGCACCATTCCGTCTACCTTTGCAACCCCAAAGCCCAGGGCGTTTATTTCCTCTGTTTTGACCTCTAAAATATCGTTCTTTTTCATGATATTACCATTCTATCATCATTTGGCATAATTTGCAACACGAAATAGTGTGAAAATTCCGTTAAAACATACAAGTAAACCATTGTAAAAAACGCGTTTTTATGATATTATATATGGTGGTATTATATTATTATAAACGGGTGAAGCTATGATCGAAGCAATTAACAGCGCATTTTCATATTTACAGTCGCAGATTAGTGCTATCCGCATTAACGACATCATCGATATTCTGGTGGTAGCGGTGGTGCTCTATTATCTGTTCCGCTTTGTGCGAAACCGCAGGGCAAGTAAGCTTGTGGTAGGTATCGTGTTTCTTTTCGTGCTGTTTTTGATAAGCGATTTCTTTGAGTTACACACCATACGGTTCTTAATGGACAATATATTCCAGGTGGGCATCATCGCTATTCTTATCGTGTTTCAGCCCGAGCTTCGCTCAATGCTTGAGAGCTTCGGCGGACAGACTAACCGCATAAAGGGACTTACATATCACGGCGCAGATAAGAATAACGAGATGGTCGAGGCGCTTACCGAGGCTGTTGGCGACCTTGCCAAGGACTGCACCGGTGCTCTTATCGTAATAGAGCGCACCACGCCTCTCGGTGACCTGGCCAAGAGCGGTACTGAGATCAATGCGGACATTTCCGCACTGCTCTTGCGTAATATCTTCTTTAACAAAAGCCCCCTTCACGACGGAGCGGTCATCATCAAGGGCGGCCGTATCCACGCCGCAGGTTGCTTCCTGCCTCTGTCTATGAATACCGAGATAATGAAGGAGCTGGGCACCCGACACAGGGCGGCTCTGGGAGCAAGTGAGAACAGCGACGCGATAGTTATCGTGGTAAGTGAGGAGACGGGCGTTATCTCTGTGGCACGTGAAGGCTCGCTTCGCCGCGGATACAGTAAAGAAGGCTTAAGAAAGTATTTAGAGAGCGTATTTATCCTGCCCACAGTCAAGCGTAAGGGCAGACGCATTCCCAAGAATAACGGAGAGGAGAAGAAGGATGACAAATAAGCAGATGTCTGATGACAACGGCGCAAGAGCCGATAAGGGCAGAAAAGGTCTGCCTATCCTTTCTGTGATCCTGTCTGTTGTTTCCGCCATCTCCCTTTGGCTTTACGTTATCAGCATTGAGGATCCTACCTACACCAAGACCTTCGACGGTATCATAATCCAGTTTAAGAACGAGAACGTTATGATCGAGGAGGGACTTGAGGTCATCTCCGGTCGCGGCAAGGCGGTCAGCGTTACCGTGCGCGGCAGACGCAGGGACATCAACCGTTATACCGCGGACGATATCACGGCATTCGTCGACGCCAGCAACGTAAACGTGCCTAAGACCTATAACCTGGCAGTACAGACGGAGGCCCCCGACGGACTGACCGTTACCGCTACCGATATTAAGAGCATCGAGGTCTACGCCGATATCAAGGACAGCGTAGACGTCAGGATAGATCCGATCATTGAGATCAACTGCGAGGCAAACGGTAATGACAGCGTTCTTGGTGGTAAGATAGTCAGCGACAATTACGTGTCAAGTGAAGACCTGACCATCAACATCAGCGGACCTATGTCCAAGCTCAACAAGATCAAGGGCGCACGGGTGAAGCCTGTCGCTCTTGATATCAATAAGCTTGAGGACTATAACCAAATAGGCGGACAGCTTGAGTTTTATGATGCCAGCGGCGCCGAGGTACAGAGTGAATACATCAAGGTGCCGGGTGACGGTATCGTTTCCATTAGCGTTCCCGTCGTGCGTACCGAGACCTTCCATATATCCGTTTCCTTTGAGGATGATACCGACCTTGATAAGTATGAGGTCACCTATACGCCTACCGAGATAGAGGTAGTGGGTGAGCGTGCTGTGATAAAGGCGCTTACCGAGGAGAACTTCACATACGTGCTAAAGGGCTCTGCAAAGGATAACCTGGGTGAAAAAAAGCACGTCTTCGACCTGCCCGATAAGGTGGAACAGACCGTGGGCGCAAGGGAACAGGAGTCCCTCGTTCAGGTGGAGCTCACCGTAAAGGTGACGAAGAAGCCTGAGGTGAAGCCTCCGGAGAACAAAAATTGAGAATACTGGTGCGTGATATCCGCATCCCCTTTTACGAGGATGCGGAGTACGCTTTTGATAAGGCAAAAAAGAAGCTGAAGCCTCTCGGCGCTAAAGTCACGGGATGTTCCGTTTTTAAGCGGTCTCTTGACTGCCGCAGACGGGATAACATCTTATACGTGTACACCGTTTGCACAGAGGTCGCGGGTAATTTTTCCGCCGAGCGTCTTGCCCGTGTTGGCGCTATCCCTCTTAAGGAGGACGAGCTTACTATCGTCTATGGCGACGAGCGCGCCGAGGGCAGGCCCGTAGTGGTTGGCTTTGGCCCTTGCGGTATGTTTTGCGCTCTGCTTCTGGCGGAGCACGGCTACCGTCCCATCGTCCTTGAGCGTGGAGGCGATACAGCCGAGAGAAGGCAAGCGGTAGAGGCCTTTGCCAAGAAGGGGATACTTAATACCGAGTGCAACATTCAGTTTGGCGCAGGAGGTGCAGGCACCTTCTCGGACGGCAAACTGATGACACGCATAAATGATGAGTACTGTCATTACGTGCTAAACCGTTTTCGTGACTTCGGTGCGCCCGAGGACATTATGGTGAATGCCAAGCCTCATATAGGTACAGATCTGCTGCCCGAAATTGTGGACGGCTTTGCCCGCAGGATCTGTGAGCTTGGCGGAGAAGTTCATTTTAATACGAAGTTCGTGGGCGTTACTGCCGATGGCATAGGCAGGATAAAAACTGTCAAGACTACTAAGGGCGATTTCCCATGCTCTGCTCTGGTGCTGGCTATTGGTCACAGCGCAAGGGATACCTACGGGGTACTGCGAGAGAGAGACGTAGAACTTATCCCAAAGTCATTTTCTGTTGGCGTTCGCATAGAGCATCTGCAGGCGGATATAGACGCTTCTCTATACGGTGAGCACGCAGGTCACCCTGCTCTGCCTGTAGGAGAGTATAATCTTTCCGCGAAGCTGCACGAGCGCGGAGTATACAGTTTCTGTATGTGCCCCGGAGGCACGGTGGCTGCTGCCGCAAGCGAAGAGGGCGGTGTGGTCACAAACGGTATGAGCGAGTATGCACGTGACGGCAGAAATGCTAACAGCGCCATTGCCGTATCCGTTTTCCCCGATGACTTCGGCGGCAATGTGGACGGAGCGGTAGACTTTATAAGGAAAATAGAGAGCAGCGCATATAAAGCAGGCGGCGGCGATTATTCCGCACCAATACAGACCGTGGGGGATTTCCTGTCGGGAAAGCGCGGCACAGAGCCCTCGAGGGTACTTCCCACCTATGGAGAGGGAAGGGTGCGTACTGCAGACTTAAACGAGGTATTACCCGACTTCGTTTGTGAGACCCTGCGCTATGGAATAACAGATTTTGCAAGAAAACTGTCTGCCTTTAAAAGTGAGGATGCCATCCTCACCAGTGCGGAGACACGCACCTCATCACCCATACGCATTCCGCGCCTGACGGACGGTACGGCCTCATCCTACTCTAACCTTTACCCCTGCGGTGAGGGAGCGGGGTATGCAGGAGGTATCACCAGCGCCGCGGTAGACGGCGTAAGATGCGCCATAACCTTAATGAGGAGATACGCTAAATGAAAACAACCGGAACGGTCAAGAGCATAGAGGGAAAATATGCACAGGTCAGCGTTATACGTACATCTGCCTGTGACGGATGCCATTCAAAGGACTTTTGCCTTTCTTGCTCAAAGAAAGAAATGACCGTTTCGGTGCTTAACGATATAGGAGCCGTGCCCGGGGATACGGTAGAGCTGTACAGCCCCACGGGCAGGGTCCTCGGCTATGCGGCGCTTGTATTCGTTCTGCCCATAGTTCTTGCTATTTTAGGATATATAGGGGCATACTACCTTTTCGGTGAAGGGAGCGCCACCCTTGGTGCCCTCGGCGCATTCGTGCTTACCTTCGCCGTGATCTGCGCGGTCTTTAACACCCCTTGGGCGAAGAAAAAGACCCGCATGCATATTTCGAAAATAATAAAATAAGGATATATAAGATAATATGAGAAGATGGGAGATAAGCTCTGTCCGTGAAGAACAGGGCGCTGCCATCCGTGATCTGGCAAAAGCACTGGGTGTGGGTGAGCTCACAGGTGCTTTGCTCCTTTCGCGCGGTCTTTCGGACGTGGAGGGGGCGAGGGCGTTCCTTGCCAAGGAAACGGAGGCATTTTACGACCCCTTCTTGATGAAGGATATGGACAAGGCGGTAGCCGCTGTCCGCGAAGCAGTCAGAGAAGGGAAGAGGATCGTCATTTACGGCGATTACGACGTTGACGGCGTTACCGCAACGTCTGCCATGTACCTTTATTTAAAGGGCATGGGCGCGCAGGTAGACTACTACATACCCAGTCGCTCGGAGGAGGGCTACGGTATCAACAGAGAGGCGCTTGAAGCTTTGGCGGAAAAGGGCTTTGATCTTATGATAACCGTGGACACGGGCATCACGGCAAAAGAGGAGATCGAGTACGCACGCACCCTTGGTATCGAGACGGTGGTCACCGACCATCACGCCTGTCACGCGGAGCTGCCCGACGCGTCTGCTGTGGTAAATCCTCACCGCCCGGACTGCTCCTATCCCTTTAAGGAGCTTGCGGGTGTCGGCGTTGTCTTTAAACTGATATGCGCCATAGAAAAGCAGATAAGAGAAGAGAAGGGACAGACGGATGCAGGGTATCTGCGACACGTGTGCGGTCTGTGCGCCGACCTTGTTGCTATCGGTACCGTTGCCGACGTTATGCCTCTTGTTGAGGAAAACCGTCTTATAGTTTCCATTGGTCTTGCTATGATAGAGGACACTCGGCGTGCGGGTCTTTCGGCTTTGATCGACGAGAGCACTCAGTTTAAGAAGCGCGCGGTGAACGCCTCCTTCATCGGCTTTACCATTGCGCCCAGGATCAATGCGGCAGGGCGTCTCGGCCATGCGGGAAGAGCGGTGGAGCTTTTCCTCTGCGAGGATGAGGAGACCGCTCACACCATTGCCCGTGAGCTTTGCGATACCAATAAGGAGCGTCAGCAGGAGGAGAATTCTATCCTTAACGAGGCTCTTGATAAGATAGGCAAGGAGATCTCCGAGGAGGACGAGGTCATCGTCCTTGATAGCGACGGCTGGCATCCCGGTGTTATCGGTATCGTTGCCTCACGCATCACCGAGAGGTACGGCAAGCCTGCTATACTCATCTCCTTTGACGGTGAGCTGGGCAAGGGAAGCGGCAGAAGCGTAAAGGGCATCAACCTTGTGAACGCGCTTTCCGCCTGCGAAAAACTCCTCGTTAAATTCGGCGGTCACGAGCTGGCGGCGGGGCTCTCTATCGAGAGAGAAAAGCTTGACGGCTTCCGTCAGGCGCTGAACGCCTACGTGAAAGAGAATAAGAATTACGATTTCGTGGACGAGCTGCACATCGACTGCACCTGCGACATCCGCGAGATAACCGTGAAGAATGCCGACGAGGTCGCCTGTATGGAGCCTTACGGTACGGGGAATCTCGAGCCGCTTTTCGTGCTTTTCGGAGTGAAGATAGCGGAGATCAAGGCCATAGGTGGCGGTAAGCACACACGTTTCGTCTTTGAGAAGGACGGCATACGTGCGGAGGCGGTGTGGTTTGGCTGTAACCTTATGCAGACGAATTTCTACGCCACGGACACCGTGGACGTTGCCTTCCGTTTGCAGATAAACGACTTTATGAACGTAAAGAGCGCCCAGATGCTCATAACCGAGCTGCGACTGGCAGGTGAAAGCTATACTTACCTTGAAGAAGGCAGGGAGCAGTATGAGAGCAGTAAGGGTGAGCACCGTATTGCAGACGAGGAGCAGATAATACCCGAGAGGGATGACTTTGCCGCCGTTTACAGATATATCCGCAGTGAGGTACGCAAGGATAACGACATCATCGGCGCCAAGGGTATCTCCCGCAGAGTGGAGTCTGTAAACTATGCGAAGGCGCGGTATATCATCGACATATTCCGCGAGGTGAATCTGGTGGGCATCGAGCCCTTCGGACCCGAGCCCGATATATATAAGTTTAAGCTGAAGCCCGAAACGGGCAAGGTGAATTTAGAGCGTTCAGCCATCTATAAACGGCTGAAGAGCAGAAAAGAGTACAAGTAGGAAAATGACTAACGGAATCGAGAAGCTGCTGCGGTTGCTTGCCGGCACGGGCAGAAACTATGATACAGAAAAGATAGAGCGGGCGTACGACTATGCCCGAAGTCTGCACGAGGGACAGTTCCGTGCAAGCGGCGAAGAATATATCAGCCACCCTATTGCAGTAGCGGAGCTGGTAGCGGGACTCGAGCTGGACTCGGACTCTATCTGCGCGGCGCTTCTTCACGACGTGGTCGAGGATTGCTCTGATAAGGTAGACTTAGACGACCTGCGAAAGAAGTTCGGTCCCGACGTAGCAGAGCTTGTTGACGGCCTTACCAAGCTGGTCAACATCAAGTACGAGGACAGGGACGAGCGCAATATAGAGAACCTGCGCAAGATGTTCCTTGCCATGAACCGCGATATCCGCGTTATCTTCATCAAGCTGTGTGACCGCCTTCATAATATGCGCACCCTGTCTGCGAAGTCGGAGGATAAGCAGAGGCTTACCGCCCTTGAGACCATGAACGTGTACGCTCCCTTGGCGCACCGTCTCGGTATGCAGAAGATAAAGCACGAGCTTGAGACGATAGCCCTTTCTTATCTTGATCCCGTGGGCTTCAAGGAGGTTGAGGATCATATCAAGGAGAGGTATGGCGAGCACATCGACTTCGTTGAAAATACCCGCCGTCATATATCCGAGCGCCTTACCGAGGCAGGCTTCAAGTTTACTCTTGAAGGACGCGTAAAGAGCGTTTACAGCATCTATCGCAAGATGTTCGAGCAGGGCAAGAGCTTCGAGGAGATATATGACTTTTACGCCCTGCGCGTTATCACCGAGACCGAGCTTGAATGCTACACCGTCCTCGGTATGATACACGATATGTATAAATCCATTCCCGGTAGATTCAAGGACTATATCTCCACCCCGAAGCCTAACCTGTATCAGTCTCTGCATACTACCGTTATCGGTCGTGACGGAGTGCCCTTCGAGGTGCAGATACGCACCTGGAAGATGCACCAGATAGCCGAGTACGGTATCGCCGCCCACTGGAAGTATAAGACCGGTGAGCAGAGCAAGACCGATATCGATGAGAAGCTGCGCTGGATCTCAAAGTTAGTTGAGATAGAGGACGAGGAGGTCGACCCCGACGAGTTTACCCGTGCGCTGAAGATAGATATCTTCCACGACGAGACCTTCGTTTTCACCCCTAAGGGTGACGTTATCACCCTTCCTCAGGGCTCTACTGTCATCGACTTTGCGTACGCTATCCACTCTGCGGTGGGTAACAAGATGACGGGTGCCAAGATCAACGGTATGATCTGTCCCATAGATACCATTCCGAGAAACGGAGAGATCGTAGAGATCATCACCTCGGGCGCCGCCAAGGGGCCCAGCCGTGACTGGCTTAAGATAGTGCGTACCGCAGAGGCTCGTAACAAGATACGCTCCTGGTTTAAGAAGGAGAAGAGAAGCGAGAATATCGAGGTGGGCAAAGCCGAGCTTGAGAGGGAGATCAGACGCTACGGCGTTGCCTACACCGAGGAGCAGAAGAACGAGGTATTCTCTGCAGTTGCCTCTCGCGTTGGCATACAGAGCGTAGAGGATCTTTACAATACAGTGGGCTACGGAGGACTCACAGTCTCGAGAATAGCCAACAAGATAAAAGACGAGTTCGAGCGTACTGTTAAGGTAAGTCAGCCGTCCCCCGAGGCGATGACAGTCGCCGAGGTGGGCACAAAGCCCGCAGGAAAGCGGACGGTAGGCGGCGTTATCGTAGACGGGGTGGACGGCTGCAGCGTGAAATTTTCCAAGTGCTGTAACCCCCTGCCGGGAGATCACATCATCGGCTTTATCACCAAGGGCTACGGTATCTCTATCCATAAGAGCGACTGTTCCAACGTGCTTACCCTGCGCGACAACCCCGAGAACGCAGACCGCTTCGTTACCGCCTCCTGGCAGTCCGGCGGTATCGGCAACCCTCAGGGCAACTTTGAAGCGTACGTGCGCATATTTGCAGGGGACAGCATAACCCTTATCGCGGATATCTCTATGGCTCTTGCGGATATGAAGATAAACCTTCACAGCATCAACATGCAGAAGCAGGATGATATTACCCAAGTAAATCTCATAATAAGTTGTAAAAATCTCGACCACTTTAACTCTATCGTATCTCGCTTAAAGCAGATAAACGGAGTGCATAAGGTCATAAGAGGAAATAAATGATAGCTGTAATATCAAGGGTAAATAACGCATCTGTCATAGCTGACGGAGTGCTCACGGGCAAGGTGGGCAAGGGGCTTATGATCTTCCTCGGTGTAGGGAATACCGATACCGACAGGGATGCCACGGTCCTTGCGGAGAAGATATCAAAGCTCCGTATCTTCGAGGATGAAAACGAGAAGATGAACCTCTCGGTCTGCGACGTAGGGGGAGGTGCGCTGGTGGTGAGTAATTTCACCTTGCTTGCGGACTACTCTCACGGCAACCGCCCTAACTATATGAATGCGGCGCCGCCCGCTGAGGCAGACAGACTTTATACCCTCTTTTCCGATACCCTGCGCACGCTTATCCCGGGAGGGGTGGAAAACGGCGTGTTCGGTGCGGATATGCAGGTGGACGTTTGCTGTGACGGCCCGGTCAACATCGTTATGGACAGTAATATACTTAAGAAATGATCGTAAAAATAGAAGGAATAACAAATAGAAATTACGTTGAGAATCTGTGCCTGATCTTCTTCCCGGGAGCGAAATTCCCGGTGGATGAGAAGCCGTCGCCCGACGTGCCTATGCTTACACTTACGGTAGAGGAGACGGAGGGACAGGTGTCTGCCCACGCACTGATGACCTTAGGGGAAAACAGCGGACAGGGCTCTGCTTCGCGGCCGCTGGGCGTCGAGATGGCGAATAAAAAGGCGGTAGGCGAGGCGGTTTTAGAGGCGGGAAAGTCCCTTTGCGGCCATCAGCCTGCTTGGGGCTTCTTAACGGGCATACGCCCTGCCAAAATAGCGGCTGATATGGTAAAAAGCGGCCTTGACGGAGCGGGAGTACGCAGGAAACTGCGAAATGAGTATTTTCTTATCCCTAAGAAGGCTGCTCTGCTCACGGGTATCGCTCAAAGCGAGCAGGAAATAGTGGCTATGCTGCCCGAAAATTCCTGCAGTGTGTATATCAGCATACCCTTCTGCCCTACCAGATGCGCTTATTGCTCCTTCGTCTCCTATTCTACCAAGCGCCTCTTATCTATGATACCCGAGTACCTTGACAGACTGGATAGGGACATACGCGATACCTTTGCGCTGATAAAAGAGCTTGGTTTGAAGGTAGCGACAGTATACGTGGGAGGCGGAACGCCTACGACACTTACCGAGGATGAGCTTGACAGAATGCTTACGACGGTAGAGGAGTGTATCGACGTGGATTCGCTCATGGAGTTTACCGTTGAGGCGGGCAGACCTGATACGGTCACCGAAGAGAAGATGAGGGTGATGCTGTCCCACGGCGTGACCAGAGTGAGCATCAATCCCCAGACCTTCAATAACGACGTGCTTAAGACCATCGGCCGCGCACATACGGTGGAGGATTTTTACCGTGCCTATGATATTGCGCGTTCATCCGGCGTAAAATATATCAATACCGATCTTATCGCGGGCCTGCCCGGAGAGGGCTTCCGTTCTTTCTCAAAGAGCGTGGACGCGGTGCTGAAGCTCCGTCCGGATAATATCACATACCACACCTTCTGCGTGAAGAAGGCGGCGGATATACTTAAGAGTGATGCGGATATCTATTCCCGCACCGGCGGTGAGACACAGAAGAGCGTGGACTACTCACAGCTTAAGAGTAAGGGTGCAGGCTATTTCCCCTATTATATCTACAGGCAGAAGAACTCTATGGGCAACCTGGAGAACGTTGGCTTCAGCCTGCCCGGTGCCGAAGGACTATATAATATCTTCATCATGGAGGAGGTACACAGTATCTTCGCCATAGGCGCGGGAGCGGCTACCAAGATGGTGGCGCCCGGCAGGATAAAGCGTACCTTTATGCCCAAGTATCCTTATGAATACCTTGCTATGAGCGAGGAGGCCATCGCCGCCCACTACGGCAAGATAAGAGAATTTTTTGAAGAAACAGAGTGATCATGGTGACTAAAGCAAGAAACAGCTATGCAAACGAACAGGAAAAGAAGGATTATATCCGTGAGAGCGAGGCAAAATTTGAAAGGCGCCTTGACGAGGTGTCAGCCTACGTGCTGTCCCATCCCGACGTGCGCTTCGTGACCCTCTCGGGGCCTACCTGCGCCTGTAAGTCTACGACAGTCAAGAAGATAGTATCCGACGTGGTGGACGCAGGCAAGCGTATATTCATCATCTCCATAGACGACTTCTTCCTTGACAGAGGTGAGGACAGAGACGCATCCCTTGCCAAGGGAGAGAAGATAGACTACGACTCTATAGACGCTTTGGATTTTGAACTTTTCAAGGACTGTCTTAACGCTATGTTCCGAGGTGAGAGGGTAGACCTGCCAAAATTTGACTTCGTTTCCGCCAAACGCTCGGGCTATGAGTCGATGGACCCCCGTGAGTACGACATAATCGTCTTCGAGGGTATACAAGCCATCTATCCCGAGATAACTGCGCTTTTTGAAGGGCATGAGTGGCTCTCCATCTATATCGACGTAGAGGGCCCAATCGAGATAGCGGGTCAGTCCTTCTCGGGCAGAGACGTCAGGTATCTTCGCCGTATCGTCCGTGACAGACGTTTCCGCGGTGCTACCCCCTCCTTTACTATGTTTTTGTGGGAGAGCGTAGCAGAGAACGAGGACAAAAGCATGGTTCCATACCAGCACACGGCGGATATTCATATCAATTCGTTTATACCCTATGAGCTGGGGCTTTTGAAGGGGCCTCTTGCTGAGACTCTTTCCGAGGTCGCGCCCACGGATAAGTATTACGGAGAGGCACAGCGGCTTTTAGATAAATTCAAAGACATTACTTTGATCGACGCAGACTATCTGCCTGAGGATTCGATGTACAGGGAGTTTTTAGGATAATGGCAAAGAAAGCGAGAAATATGTTTTTATCGGGTGTTGTGATACTCTCTATATCCAACATCGTAATAAAGATAGTAGGTATGCTGTTCAAGATACCTCTTGCCAACCTGATAGAAAACAGCGGTATGGGCTATTTCAATTCAGCCTATACCATCTACGTCTGGTTCTATATGATAAGCACCGCCGGACTTCCGGTTGCGGTGTCCATTATGATAAGCGAGGCGAGGGCCCTCGGCAACTTCAAGGAAGTCAAGCGGATATTCCGCGTGACACTCATCATGTTTATCATAATAGGCGCTATCGGCACCGCCGCCATGATATTCGGCTCGGGCGGCTTTGCTTCACTTATCGGTAACGAGGGAGCATCCCTTGCCATAATGGCGATAGCCCCGACCCTGTTCTTTATCTGTATCTCAAGCGCGGTCAGAGGCTACTTCCAGGGTTATCAGTATATGACACCAACCGCTATATCACAGCTGATCGAGGCTGTGGGTAAGCTCACCTTCGGTATCCTCCTTGCCAAGTACGCTATCAGCATCTTCGGTAAGGGACATTCCGCTCTGCCTACCGTGGCGGCGTGGACCATCTTCGGCGTCGGTCTGGCAGTTTTCTGCGGTATGGTATACCTGATCTTCGCTATGTGGCGCTTCAGAAGGAAGAGCACCGACGAGGTCATAGATGAGTCAAAGCCCGTGCGCTCTGCAAAGAGGATAGCACTCACCGTTGCGAAGATAGCCATTCCCGTTACCATCAGCGCTTCGGTAATGAGCCTTACCAACCTGATCGACCTCGGCGTAGTAATGCGCCGCCTTCAGTCTATCGGCCTCTCGGAGGATATGTCCAACGCTATCTGGGGCAACTATTCATCTCTTGCTGTCCCTATGTTCAACCTGCCTCCCGTGTTGGTATACCCCATTTCCTATTCTATAGTTCCGCTGCTCTCGGGCTACTTTGCCGACGGCAGCAGGGACAAGGCAAGAAACGCGATGAACAGCTCCCTTCGCATCTCTGCCATCATTATCCTGCCTATGTCTCTCGGCCTTTCGGTAATGGCAGAGCCTATCCTTCGTCTGATGTTCCCCGCGCGTTCCGCGCAGATGGCGGCGCCGCTACTCTCTATTTTGGCGCTTTCAGTGTTCTTTGTGGGTATGATCTCCATAACCAACGCCATCCTCCAGGCATCCAAGCACGAAAATCTACCTATTATATCTATGGTAGCAGGCGCGGTAGTAAAGATAATCTCCAGTATTATCCTTATCGGTATCCCCGAGATAGGCATCTACGGAACACCCATAGGCACCTTCCTCTGCTATATGACTACTACAGTTATAAACTTCTTCTTCCTTGCCAAGTACATAGATCTTCGTCCCTCGTTTACGGGTACGTTCATCAAGCCTCTCGTGGCATCGGTGATCTGCTGCTTCGGCGCATACGGCGGTTACAAGGCGGCATCCTTGGTCCTTGATGTGAACGGCAGGATGGGTAATCTCCTAGCCACCTTCTGCGGAATTGCCGTGGCGGGCATCATTTATCTCGTACTGGTATTGCTCTTCAGGCTTATCGGCGAGGATGAGGTAAAGATGCTTCCCAAGGGCAATAAGATATACGGTTTATTAAAAAAAGCAAAGTTAATGAAGTAAAGACAATGAGAATAGATAAGTTTTTAAAGGTATCTCGTATCATCAAGAGACGCACGGTGGCGAACGACGCCTGCGATGCCTCTCACGTGTGCGTCAACGGCAAAGCAGTAAAGGCTTCTTACGACGTTAAGGTAGGGGACGTGATCGAGATAACCTTCGGTCAGAAGACGTTAAAGGTTCGCGTCCTTGACGTTAAGGAATACACCAAGAAGGAAGAGGCGGCGAGCCTCTATGAAGTAATAGATTAAGCCTTCTTCTCATATATTTTACCGAGGTGGAATATATGAATGCACAAGAAAAGCCGACGGTGAGCCATAACGTGATATTACGGGAACGGGAGAGCCTCTCGGTAAGCGGAGTTTGCGAGATAGTCAGCTTTGATGAGAGCGGGGTCGTCCTTGAAACGGTCATGGGCATTATGGCGGTAGACGGAAGCGGCCTTCGGGTAACTCGCTTTGATACGGATAGGAAAGAGGTCGACCTTACGGGTAAGGTAAGCGGCCTGGTCTATGCAGAAAAGCGGGGAAGGAGACTTTTCGGCAGATCATGAATATCACGGAAACGGAGCTTCTCCTTTTGACGGGCTATTCCGTGATGCTCGGTGTTGCCCTTGCGCTTTGCTACGTGGTATTTTCTTTCGTGAGGATGCTTATCAGCCCTTATGATCCTAAAAGTGCCAAGGGACGGGCCCTTTGTGACGTAGTGTTCTTTATGGCTGACGTGCTTTACGCTCTCTTTGCGGGGGTGTGCGTTTCGCTTATGTTTTTCGGGCTGAATCACGGCAGGGTGCGTCTTGTGGGGTTGCTCGGTTGCGGCGTGGGCTTTTGCCTCTGTCATTTTACTCTCGGCAGATGGCTGACAAATTCATTTTCGCGGTGTGTTTGTGCTTTGCGAAAGATTATTTTAATTATATACCGGCACTCTGTCGGGGCTGTGCTTAGTTTGATAAAACGTGTGATAAAAGCTTTGTTCAAACCTATGATTCGCACTGTAAGGAATAGAAAAAAGGTTACAAAAAGAAAGGCTAAAGATGAAAAACTGGAATTTCTCGGTTAAGGTCGCTATAATGGTGTTTTTGGTGTTCGGTATCGTTACCACCATACAGCTGGGCACGGAGATCTCCGAGCTTGAGGACCGTCTGGCAGATTCTACCGCCCAGAGGGAGGCGCTGTCCGAGGATATCGACAGCCTTCTCGACGAGATAAGCCGTCCCAAGGATGAGACCTATATCAAGCGCATTGCCAGGGAGGCGCTGAATTACTATATGCCCAATGATATCGTTTTCTTTAACGATATCGCAGGATAATAATTAATTGAATGTTAAGGAATTTTGTATTCCGGCATTGACATTTGTGTCGTAATGTGTTATTATTACTTGTGTGAAACAGGTAGCTATTTGAGCGAGGTTAAAATATAAGAGTCCATTCGTATTAAAGCATTAAAATTCGGTTTTTTTGCATTGTTCGATGGGCTTTTGTGCTTTTGAGTGATTATTTTGTATTAATTTTTGCCGAAAGGCAGGAGGTATAAAATGAAAAGAATTTTATCGCTTGTTCTTGCAATGCTTATGGTGATGGGCCTGTGCCTGTCTCTCGTTTCCTGCAAGGAAGAGGAAGAGAACTCCTTCAAGGTAGGCTTCATTTTCCTTCACGACGAGAACTCCACCTATGACAAGAACTTCATCGACGCTGCAAACGCAGCAGCAAAGGCTATGGGTCTTACCGAGGATCAGGTCATCATGAAGGTGAACATCCCCGAGGGCTCCGAGTGCTACGACGCAGCAGCAGACCTGGTAGATGAGGGCTGTGACCTTATCTTCGCTGACTCCTTCGGTCATGAGTCTTACATGATCCAGGCAGCTAAGGAGTTCAAGGACGTTCAGTTCTTCCACGCTACCGGTACTCAGGCTCACGTTGAGAAGCTTGACAACTACCACAACGCATTCGCTTCCATCTACGAGGGTCGTTACCTCGCAGGTATCGCTGCAGGTATGAAGCTCAACGAGATGATCGCTGACGGTAAGATCACTGAGGAGCAGGCGCTCATCGGTTACGTCGGTGCATTCCCCTACGCAGAGGTTAAGTCCGGTTACACTTCCTTCTTCCTGGGTGCTCGTTCCGTATGTCCTTCCGCTACCATGAAGGTAGAGTTCACCAACTCCTGGTTCGACATCGCTCTCGAGAAGACCGCTGCAGAGAACCTCATCAAGGCAGGCTGTGTTCTTATCTCCCAGCATGCTGACTCCGAGGGTGCTCCCAAGGCTTGTGAGGATGCAGGCGTTCCTAACGTTGCATACAACATCAGCACTATCGAGATCGCTCCCAAGACTGCTCTGATCTCCTCTAAGATCAACTGGCAGCCCTACATGGAGCTCATCATTGAGAAGACCAGAGACGGTAAGGGCTCTGAGGTTCCTTACGACTGGTGCGGCGGTATCGCGCAGGGCTCTGTTCAGCTTACCAAGCTTAATGAGGACGTAGCTGCTGAGGGTACTCAGGCTGCTATCGACGATGCTATCGCTGCTTTCAAGGCAGGCACCTTAAAGGTATTCGACACCTCTAAGTTTACTGTTGGTGGCGAGACTCTCACCGAGTATCTTGCTGACGTTGACGGCGACTTCAAGGGCGAGACCAACGTTATCCACGACGGTTACTTCGATGAGTCTGCTGAGGATCAGAGATCTGCTCCTTACTTCGACATCACCATCGACGGCATCACCGTTCCCGCTGAATAATCGAAATTATTGACCCTATATCAGGGATGTCGCATACGCGGCATCCCTTTGGGTCTTTTTATGTTAGGTTTTTAATGCTCACCCTGTTGATTTCTTTTCAAAGGGCAGAAATTCCGTTTCTGTTTTTTGATGAAAAATTAGGAAGGGAAAAACAACGGATATGGAAAATGTAGCGATAGAGCTGCGAGGTATAACCAAGCGTTTCGGTAGCGTAGTGGCTAATCACAACGTTAATCTGACCGTGAATAAGGGCGAGATACTGTCCCTGCTCGGTGAGAACGGAAGCGGTAAGACGACGCTGATGAATATGATATCGGGTATATACCACGCCGATGAGGGACAGATCTTTATCGGCGGTGAGGAGGCTCATATCAATTCACCCCACGACGCATTTAATTATAAGATAGGTATGATCCACCAGCACTTCAAACTGGTAGATCTTTTTACCGCGGCAGAGAATATCGTCCTTGGCCTTGACGAGAAGGGCAAGTTCGATATGCGTTCTGTTTGCGAGAAGGTGGCTTCCATCAGCGGTAAGTACGGCTTTGATATAGAGCCGCGGAAGAAGATATACGATATGTCCGTTTCCGAGAAGCAGACCGTTGAGATCATCAAGGTGCTTTACCGCGGAGCGGATATCCTTATTCTTGACGAGCCTACTGCTGTGCTCACCCCTCAGGAGACTAAGAAGCTCTTTGCTATTCTTCGCCGCATGCGCGATGACGGCAAGGCTATTATCATCATCACCCACAAGCTACACGAGGTGCTTGAGCTTTCCGATAAGGTAGCGGTGCTTCGTCACGGTGAGTACGTGGGTACCGTTAACACCTGTGATGCTGACGAGCAGAGCCTCACCGAGATGATGGTGGGTAAGAAGGTGGAACTTAATATCCGCCGTCCCAACCCCGTTGACCCCGCCGACAGGCTGGTGGTAGAGAGCATAGACTGTCACAGCCGCGAGGGAGTAAAGCTTCTTGATAACGTCAGCTTTACCGCACGCTCGGGAGAGATCTTAGGTATCGCGGGTATCGCAGGCAGCGGTCAGCGTGAGCTTTTAGAGGCTATCGCAGGGCTTCAGAAGCTTGACGGAGGTAAGATACTTTATCATAATCCAAAGACCGGTGCTACCGAGGATCTGCGTGACAAAACTCCTTTGCAGATAAGAGAGCTGGGTGTTCGTCTTTCCTTCGTTCCCGAGGACCGTCTCGGAATGGGACTTGTAGGCAATATGAGTGTTGTGGACAATATGATGCTCCGTAGCTACCGCAAGGGTAAGTCAGTATTCCTTGAGCGCAGTGGACCCGAGAAGCTGGCACACCGCATTATTGAGGAGCTGGAGGTGGCAACTCCTAACGCCCAGACACCTGTTCGCCGTCTTTCGGGCGGTAACGTGCAGAAGGTGCTTCTCGGCCGAGAGATCGCTTCCTCACCTACACTCTTAATGGTTGCATACCCCGTAAGAGGCCTTGACATCAATTCCTCTTACTTAATTTACGATCTTCTTAACGAGCAGAAGGAAAAGGGCGTCGCGGTGATCTTCGTAGGCGAAGACCTTGATGTGCTCCTTGACCTTTGCGACCGTATCATGGTCGTAGGCGGCGGCAAGGTAACGGGTATCGTGGACGCCCGCACCGCCACCAAGACCGAGATAGGTTATCTTATGACAAAGACCGACAGAGAGGAGGCGGAAGCGAATGACGAGCAATAAAGCGGCAAAGGGCCATAAAGACCCACTTATATATATCACGAAGCGTTCAGAGATCTCCCGCGGTAAGGCTTGGCTCATCAAGGGCTCTGTCATAGCCGTAGGTGTACTTATCTGCGCCCTGGTCACCATACTCCTAACGGGTGTAAATCCCGTAAACGTTTTTGCTTCCATGATAAACGGAAGCTTCGGTACCTCGAGAAAGATGTGGAACCTCTTTGAGTCCTCCGCTATCCTTCTCGGTATATCCCTTGCGGTAACCCCCGCCTTCAAGATGCGATTCTGGAACACAGGCGCCGAGGGCCAGGTGCTTATCGGAATGCTGGCAAGCGTTGCTTGTATGCATTATATCGGAGACAAGCTGCCGTCCCCTGCGCTTATCGCTATTATGTTTTGCGCAAGCGTTATCGCAGGCGCGGTATGGGCGGGCATCCCCGGATTCTTCAAGGCTATTTGGAATACCAACGAGACCCTCTTTACTCTTATGATGAATTACGTTGCCATGCAGTTGGTTTCCTTCTTCATCATGCTGTGGGTACCCAGCGGCTCTATGGTTCTCGGCGTTGTAAACTCAAGGAGTCAGAACGGATGGTTTCCTACCCTTATGGGTCAGAAGTACCTTTTGAATATTATTATCGTTGCGGTTATGACCCTTGTGGTGCATATCTACCTTAAGCGCAGTAAGCAGGGCTATGAGATCGCCGTAGTGGGCGAGAGCGAGAATACCGCACGCTATATCGGCATCAACGTTAAGAGCGTTATTCTTCGTACTGTCCTCATTTCAGGTGCCCTGTGCGGTATCATGGGTTGGGTGCTGGCGGCAGGCGCCGATCACTCCATCACCGCAAACTCGGTGGGTGGTAACGGCTTTACCGCTATCATGGTCTCCTGGATGTCCAAGTTTAATCCTATCGCTATGATATTCTCATCTCTCTTGGTATGCTTCTTACAGAAGGGCGCAGGTCAGATCGCGTCTACCCTTCGTCTTAATACCAGCGTAGGCGAGGTGCTTACTGGCATTATGATCTTGGTCATCATCAGCAGTGAGTTCTTTACCTCGTATCAGATCCACATAAGAAAGAGTAATAAGGGGGCAGATGAATAATGTTTAATACTATTATGGCGTTTATCTCCGCCGCTATTATTCAGGGCACACCCTTGCTCTTTGGCTCCACCGGTGAGATCATCACCGAGAAGAGCGGTAATCTTAACCTTGGCATCCCCGGTATTATGTACATCGGCGGAATCTCGGGCATTATCGGCGGTTATCTTTATGAGCACTACTGCGCAGTTCCCGTGCCGATCCTGTGCGTTATTATCTCGCTTTTGGCATCTGTAGCAGGCGCTACCCTTATGGCGCTGATATACAGCTTCCTTACCATCACCCTTAAGGCGAATCAGAACGTAGTAGGTCTGGCTCTTACCACCCTTGGTGTAGGTCTCGGTAACTTCTACGGCGGTTCACTCTTAAAGTTTTTCGGAGAAGACGGCTCTATCTCCCTGCTTACCACGGGTAATGCGTATAAGACCAAGATACCCTTTGTGTCCGATCAGCTCGGTATTGTGGGTGAGACCTTCTTCTCGTTTGGATTTTTGGTGTATTTAGCTATCTTCATAGCTTTGCTGACACAGTTTGTGCTGAAGAAGACAAAGATCGGACTGAATCTGCGTGCAGTGGGTGAGAACCCTGCTACAGCAGACGCGGCGGGAATCAACGTAGCTAAGTATAAGTATATCGCAACCTGCCTGGGCGGTGCTATCGCGGGTCTCGGCGGACTTTACTTCGTAATGGACTATACCACCGGCGCATGGACCAATAACGGATTCGGAGACAGAGGATGGCTTGCCATCGCCATCGTTATCTTCGCTCTGTGGAAGCCTAATTCCGCTATATTCAGCTCTTATGTATTCGGCGGACTCTATATCGCCAGCGTATATATCCCCGGCCTTTCGGGAAGTCAGAAGGAGATCATCAAGATGCTTCCTTACTTAGTAACCATCGTGGTGCTGGTGTTCACCAGCTCCAGGAAGAAGAAGGAGCATCAGCCTCCTCAGAGCCTGGGCCTAAGTTACTTCAGAGAAGAAAGATAAAACAAAATAAAAAATCCACTCGCTGTGCGAGTGGATTTTTTTGCTTGATCAATTATTCCTTATCAGCCTGAGCCTCTGCGATGATCTTCTGTGCGTTTACGGGAGGAACCTCCTCGTAGCGAACGAAGCTCATTGAGTAGGAGCCGCGACCCTGAGTCATAGCACGAAGGTCGATGGTGTAGTCGGACATTTCAGCCTCGGGGACCTCCGCCTCAACGGTGGTGTAGCCCTTGCGTCCCTCGGTGGGATTCATACCGAGAACTCGGCCGCGTCTCTTGGGCAGGTCACCCATTACGTCTCCGACGTACGCCTCGGGAACGGAGATGAGCACCTCGTCCACGGGCTCGAGGATAACGGGATTTGCCTTGGCAAGGCCGTCCTTGTATGCAAGGTGTGCCGCCAGCTTAAAGGAAATCTCGTTAGAGTCAACGTCGTGGTAGGAACCGTCGAAGAGGTCAGCCGCCAGGTTAACTACGGGGAAGCCCGCAAGCACGCCGTGGAGCATAGCCTCCTGCAGACCCTTTTCTACTGCGGGGTAGTAGCCCTTGGGTACTGCACCGCCTACAACGCTCTGAGTGAAGGTCAGACCCTCGTCCTCGCCGGGAGAGAAGGTGATCTTAACGTGACCGTACTGACCGGAGCCGCCCGACTGCTTCTTGTGCTTACCTTCAGCCTGAACCGTCTTCTTGATGGTCTCGCGGTAAGCGATCTTGGGAGCGGTAAGGTCTGCGGTAACGCCGTTCTTGGTCTTCATACGGGCGAGAGCAACGTCCAGGTGCATATTACCCATACCGGTGATGACCTGCTGCTTGGTCTCTGCGTTGTTTTCAAACTTGAGGGTGTAGTCCTCTTCTAAGAGTCTCTTAACTGCCTGTGAGATCTTATCCTCGTCGCCCTTGGACTTAGGCATGATAGCTCTTGAGAAGAAGGGCTTGGGGAAGTCGATTCCCTTATATGTAACGTTGCCGTCAACCGACAGAGTGTCGCCTGTGGAGGTGTCAACTAATTTGGATACCATACCGATATCGCCGCAAGCGAGAGAATCAACGGGAGTCTGCTGCTTACCGCAGATGGTGTAGATCTGCCCGAACTTCTCGGCCTGACCGGTCTTTGAGTTCTTCAGGGTCATACCTGCCTTTAGCTCGCCCGTCATTACCTTGAAGTAAGAGAGCTTACCGAACTGCTCGGACTGGGTCTTGAAGATAAGGACTGCGGGGTCGCCGCCGTCGCGGTTGATCTCGATGTCAGAGCCGTCATCTGCCTTCTCGGTACCCTTTGCGGTGTGTCTGGGGAAGGAATCTCCTATAACGTTAAGGAGCTCCTCTACCGCCCACATCTTGGTAGCGGAGCCGCAGATACAAGGCGCGATATCACCGGAGATGATACCCTGATGGATAGCTTCAACGGCCTCCTCGTAGCCGATCTCCTCGCCGCCGAAATACTTCTCCATAAGCTCGTCGCTGGTCTGTGCGATAGCCTCGTACAGCATATCTCTGTACTCAGCCGCGGTGTCAGCGAACTCAGCGGGGATCTCGCCCTCTGCGTGCTTACCGATCTTATCGTATACGTGAGTGGTGTTATTGATGAGGTTAAGGAATCCGGTTACCTTACCGTCCTCTACCATAGGAATGAGCAGGGGACAGATGGAAACGCCGAAGGTCTCCTTTAACTGCTTGAATACCTTACCGAATCTCGCCTCTGGGTCGTCAAACTTGTTGATGAAGAATGCCTTGGGCAGACCTGCTGCGGTTGCCTTATCCCATGCAAGCTCGGTACCTACCTCGACGCCTGCCTTACCGTCAACGACGATGATGGCGGAGTCTGCTACGCGCAGAGCCTCGTGAACCTCGCCTGCAAAGCCTAAGTAGCCGGGTGCATCCAGTATATTAGTTTTGATTCCGTTACGCTCGATGGGCGCTACCGAAAGAGAAAGGGTAAAGCCGCGCTTGATCTCTTCGGGATCGTAGTCGCAGACTGTATTTCCCTCGGGGGTGGAGCCGAGACGTGTAGTCGCCTTGGAAAGGTAGAGCATAGTCTCGGCGAGGGAGGTCTTACCGCTTCCGCCGTGACCGATGAGTGCAACGTTTCTGATTTGTTTTGTTTCGTATTTTGCCATGATATTGTTCTCCTTGTCTGAACAGTATAGATACATTATAATTCAAAAAATGCCATTGTGCAAGGGGTTTTCTAATCTTTTTGTATAGCGGGTATAGAAAAAACGACTATCTTTTTGTGCAAAATCAACAAATGTTAACAAATTCTTTTGTTGACAAGGCCGTTTTTCGGGATTATAATGATTGCAGTAAGAATTATTTGGGAGGAACTATGAAAAAATACCTGAACATCATAATCGGCATTATAAGCTGCGTCTTTGTCAGCGGAGTTTACTTTTACGTTCAGCTTCCGCCGATAAATCCTCAATCTACGGCATTCTGGACCTTTATGCTTATCGTGATACTGTCCTTTTCGGTACCCTTTGGGCTCATTTCTGCTGTGAAGGATACCGCAGACCGCATAAAGAAAAGGGATTTTGTAGGCTTTTCTCTGCCTGTCTCTTTAAAGGTCATCCTTTGTGTTGTGGCGGTACCCGTGCTGGTGCTTATTGTGGGCGGCGCTATCTCCTCCACGTTTTTTAACGCAAAGGGTTATGCAGGAATCATAACTTCCGATCTGCAGGTAGCTGTTTTCGAGGAGGATATGCCGGAGGTCAGCACGGTAGATAACATCGCTCTTATGGACAGCGCTTCTGCACAGATATACGGTAACCGTGAGCTGGGCGCCCTCTCCGACGTGGTCAGCCAGTATGAGGCGGGTACTACCTATAACCAGATCAATTATCTCGGCTCGCCTAAAAAGGTCACCAGCCTTGAGTACGTTGACTTCTTTAAGTGGTGGGCCAATAGAGATAACGGTATCCCCGGATACATCATGGTAGACCCGGTGGCAAGCTCGGCAAAATATACCAAGCTGGAAAAACCCCTTAAGTATGTCTCCAGTGCGTACTTCGGCGAGGACCTTTTGCGCAAGCTGCGCTTTTCCTATCCCACCAAGATATTCGGCTCGGTCTCCTTCGAGATAGACGAGGAGGGAACACCCTATTATATCGTTTCCTGCATGAAGGCGAAGGTGGGGCTTTTCGGCGCTATGGACGTAAACGAGGTCATTATTTTTAACCCCGCAGACGGTTCAAGCGAGATCTACGGTGTGGACGATACCCCCTCTTGGATAGATGAGGTATACACAGGTCAGTTAGCTACCCAAAAGTACGATTGGTACGGTATGTACTCAGGCGGCTACTGGAACAGCGTCATCGGTAATAAGGACTGTAAGAAGACTACCGACGACTTTGGGTATATTACTCTCGGTGACGACGTTTGGTACTTCACGGGAGTTACCAGTATCGTAAGCGATGAGTCAAATATCGGCTTTCTCTTATCAAATGCGCGTACCGGTGAGTATAAATTCTATCCCGTAGTGGGAGCCGAGGAGTATTCAGCTATGTCCGCTGCAGAGGGCGAGGTGCAGGAGAAGGGTTACACCGCTTCCTTCCCGTCCCTCGTTAACGTCTCGGGTGAGGCGACCTATATCCTTGTTTTAAAGGACGCAGGCGGCATAGTAAAGCAGTACGCACTCGTCAACGTAGAGAACTACAGCATCGTTGCCACGGGCTCCACCCAGCAGGAGGCCATGAGCGCTTACCGTAAGGAGCTATCACAGAACGGCATCAAGGATGAGGACAGCATAAAGAGCGTCCAGATAACCGTTACAGACGTTCGCATCGCCACTCTTGACGGTAACAGCTACGTTTATCTTTCGGATAGTGAAAGAAACGTTTATAAGGGGTCTGTTTTTGAGGACGAGACGCTTATGAGCATAGTAAAGGGAGATATACTTCATATTACCTATACCGAGACGGGATATGAAGGAGTATACCTCATAGAAGAGTGGAAGCTTTCTGAGATAACCTTCGATGTAGAATAACAAAAATCGCTTGAAGGCGTTGCTTTCAAGCGATTTTTTATTGCATAACAAGAAAAAATGTGATATAATATCTTGATTAATATATGTATAATGGCGTGTTATCGTCAGAAAGTGTGATATAGATGAAGTATTTAGTTGTATTATGCGACGGAATGGCGGATTATCCCCTGGCTGAGCTGGGCGGCAAGACCCCTATGGAGGTAGCAAAGAAGCCTATGGCGGATTCTCTTGCGGCGAAGGCTCTGGTGGGTACGGTTTCCAACGTGCCCGAGGGTATGGTGCCCGAGAGCGATACTGCGAATATCGCCGTCCTCTCCTACGACCCCAAGGTCTATTCCAAGGGACGCTCTCCCTTAGAGGCTGTGAGCATGGGACTTACCATGACCCCCGAGCAGACTGCTTACCGTGCCAATATAGTCACTGTCTCAGAGGACGAGGAGTGCTATGAAGACAAGATAATGCTTGACCACTCGGCAGACGAGATCACCACCGAGGAGGCAGATGAGCTTATTAAGGCGATCGAGGCGCACTTCGGCACCGCTGACAGACATTTCTATACCGGTGTCAGCTACCGCCATTGTCTTTTGTGGAGCAATACTCCTTCCGAGTACGATTTTATGCGTCCTCACGACATCTTAGGTCAGTGCATACGCGATTATTTACCCAAGGGCGAGGCAGGCGCGCCCTTCCTTAAGCTTATGAAGGAAAGCTACGATATCTTAAATCACCATCCCGTAAACGAGGCGCGCAGAGCGCGCGGTCTTCGTCCTGCGAACTCCCTTTGGCTGTGGAGCCCCGGAAAGAAGCCTGCTCTTCCCGATTTCAAGGAGAAGTGGGGCATCGACGGTGCCGTTATCTCCGCTGTTGACCTTATTAAGGGTATCGGCATATGTGCCGGTATGGAGTCCATCGACGTTGAAGGGGCTACAGGTAACGTGCATACCAACTATACGGGTAAGGCAAATGCCGCCATCGATGCCTTTAAGCGGGGCAAGGACCTTGTGTATATCCACGTTGAGGCGCCCGATGAGTGTGGACATCGCGCCGAGATAGAGAATAAGGTACTCTCTATCGAGCTTATAGACGAAAAGATAACCACTCCCTGCATAGAGTATCTGCGTGAAAGCGGAGAGCCCTTCCGCGTAATGATCCTGCCCGACCATCCTACGCCTATCGTTATGCGTACCCACTCTATGGATCCCGTACCTTTCCTTATCTACGACTCCGAGAGTGAGAAGGAGGGCGTTGACTCCCTTACCGAGGAGAGCGCAAAGGGAACGGGCTTCTACCTGCCTCAAGGTTACGACCTGATGAACTACCTTATAGGAGATAATAAATGAATAAGAGCAAAGTCGTAAAAGAGATATTTGAGTGGGCAGAGATGCTTGCGGTCTCCGTATGTGCGGTACTTATACTAATGACCGTGGTGGTGCGTCATTCTCCCGTAACCGGTCACTCTATGTACCCCACTCTTATCGGCGCGCCCGCTTCGCTTCCCGATCCCCTTGCCGCGCCTGCAGGACAGAATGACGTTCTTCTGATATCCGACCTTTTCTATACTCCCAAGAGCGGAGACATCGTGGTCACCCAGGCAAACGGACATATGGAGAATCCTCTCGTTAAGCGTGTTATTGCGGCAGAGGGTCAGAGCCTTCGTATAGACTTCGAGACCTGGTCTGTTTACGTGGACGGCGAGAAGCTGGACGAGCCTTACGTAAATAAGGTTGATTATCCTATGAATAAGCAGAACTACGACGAGTTTATGGCGCAGAGCTGTAAATTGAACGAGGACGGCTCGTATATTATCCCCGAGGGGTATATCTTCTGTATGGGAGATAACCGAAACGGCTCTGCGGACAGCAGACTGGAAGCAATCGGTCTTATTGACAAAAGATTGGTGGTGGGTAAGGTGCTTTTCCGTGTCTTTCCCTTTGACAGAATAGGAACTGTGGAGTAATAGGCAATATGAGAGATAGGCTTCTTTCTGCCTTGGGCACACGGGAGCGTAAGTGTGATCCGTGTGTGACGGTGGTATCCACCGAGTGTCCGGGCGGTTACGTAAGACAGCTGATAGAGTATAACGTGACGTCAGAGGAAAGAGTTCGGGCTTGGCTGTTGTTGCCCGAGGGCTCTCAAGGCAAGCTGCCTGCGGTGGTGGCAATTCACCAGCATGCCGCTGAATGGTCGGTAGGAAAGGCCGAGGTGGTCGGTCTTACCGGAAACGATATGTATTCCTACGGACTTGATATGGTGAGGCGCGGTTACGTGGTACTAGCTCCCGACGTTATATGCTTTGAGGAGCGACAGGGTGACGGTGCCTTTCGCGAGAGCGAAGAAGGTCAGAGGACTTATGAGAGATTTAAGTTCTGCGAGTATCTTCTTAAGGGGTCTACCTTGCAGGCAAAGACCCTTCACGATCTGAGCGTAGCCATTGACGTTCTGTGCACTCTTGACTTTGTAGACGGAGAGCGCATAGGTGCTATAGGCCATTCTCTCGGCGGTCAGGAGGCCATTTGGCTACAGTGGTTTGACGAAAGGATCAAGGTTGGTGCGTCCTCCTGCGGTGTCAGTATGCTTTCCGATATATTGGCGCACGGGATCATACATAATTTCTATCTTTATATCCCGGGCATGCTACAGATATGCGATATGGATGAGGTGATCAAGGATATCGTATCAGAGAGGAAGCTCATCATCACCGCGGGCTTTGAGGATGTAGAGCAGTTCCCGCCGGAGGGAATAGAGAGAATAAGACAGGCTAACGCCGATAACGGTAATTTATTATGTGTCACCTTTGACGGTGGACACTGCTTTAATGACAGCGAGAAGACGATAGTATACAAGTTTTTTGATGATAATCTCCGCGCATAAGTACGGCATGGGGAGGTGACGGCATGGATGAGAATAGAAATAATATAAACTGGTTTCCCGGGCATATGGCGAAGACCCGCCGTATGATAACCGAGAATCTTTCTGAGGTGGACGCGGTTTTAGAACTGCGCGACTCCCGTATTCCCGAGAGCTCCAAAAACCCGGAGATAGCCAGGCTTACCGCGGGCAAGCCCGTACTGCTCCTGCTGACAAAAAGCGCGCTATCCGATCCTGCCGTAAATGATAAGTGGCGTGCCCACTTTGCCGCAGAGGGTAAAAAATGCCTTTTTCTTGACAGCATAAGCGGTCAGGGGCTTGATAAGATCGCGCCTATGGTCCGTGAGCTGTGCGCCGAGAAGGTGGCACGCTACGAGGAGAAGGGGATGCACGGCAGATCCCTTCGGGTAATGGTAGTGGGAATACCTAACGTAGGTAAAAGCTCGCTTATCAACCGTCTGTGCGGAAGTAAAAAGGCAAAGGTCGAGGACAGACCCGGTGTTACCGTCAATAAGCAGTGGGTCAAGTGTCAGAACGGACTTGAGCTTCTTGATATGCCCGGCGTACTCTGGCCGAAGTTTGAGGATCAGAGGGTCGGACAGAATCTGGCTATGACCGGTGCCATCAAGGATGCTATTCTTGATACCGAGGACCTGGCGGTGAAGCTGGTGGGCAGACTGAGAGAGAGCTATCCCGCACTCCTTTGCGAGAGATATAAGTTAGATAATATCGAGAGCTATTCGGACCTTGAGGACTGGGAGCTTTTCGAGGTGATAGGTAAGAAACGCGGCTTCCTTGTCTCAGGCGGCGAGATCAATTATGAGAGGACCGCCGCTGTGCTCCTTGACGAATTCAGAGGAGCGAAGATAGGCAGGATATCCCTGGAGGCGCCTAATGCTTGACTGGAGCCTTGAAAACGAGTTTTACGCAGAGGGAGTTTCTGTGATCTGCGGTACCGACGAGGCAGGCAGAGGGCCTTTGGCGGGGCCTGTGTACGCCGCGGCGGTTATCCTTCCCGAGGGACTTGTGATAGAGGGTCTTAACGACTCGAAAAAGATCTCGGAGAAGAAGCGGGAAAAACTCTACGATATTATCAAAGAAAGTGCGGTATCCTGGGCGATCGCTTCCGCATCCCCCGAGGAGATAGACGAGCTGAATATCCTTAATGCATCCCAGCTTGCTATGCGCCGCGCGGTGGCAGAACTTGACCCACAGCCCGAGCTGACCCTGGTAGACGGCAACGTGGCAAGGGATTTCCCCATGCGTGCGGTGACGGTCATCAAGGGGGATGCAAAAAGCCCCAATATAGCGGCGGCATCGATTCTCGCAAAGGTAGAGAGGGACAGGTACTGCGCGCAGATGCACGAGCGCTATCCCGTATATAACTTCGCGGGGCATAAGGGCTATCCCACCAAGGAGCATATGGACCTGGTGCGTGAGCACGGCCCTTGCCCCGAGCACAGAAGAACCTTCCTTAAGTTCCTTAACAAATGAAACTCTTTCGTACCACCAAGCAAACGGGAGATCTCGGTGAGAAGGCGGCCGTAAAATACCTTAAGAAAAACGGCTGGCGGGTGAAGGCTCGCAATTTTCTTACTCCTCACGGCGAGCTTGACATCGTTTGCGAAAACAAGGAATATATTATCTTCGTAGAGGTAAAGACCCGTCAGGTACGGGAGGAGTACCGCTACGGCAGACCCATGGCGGCGGTGAATAAAGCAAAAAGGGATCACCTGCGCTTCAGCGCCCGCTATTATCTGCGTGCCCATCCTACCGAGAAGAAACAGCGCTTTGACGTTATAGAGGTCTATAAGGACGAGGTAAAGGGTAGATTCAAGGTAGTGGAAATTAAGTATATTCCGTGTGCGTTTGGAGCTAAGGGATGAAAAAACTATCTTATTTTGACCTGCATTGCGACACGCTTTACGAGCGCTTTATGCGCCCGAGTACGCCCAAGCACCTTGACTGTGAAGGCGATTTTCTGAAAAGAAAACAGATATACGCCGTGTGGAGTGACCATAAGCTTACTCACGACGTAATGTATGAAAACTTTTTTGGGATAGCCAAGCTCCTTCCCGAGGGCGGCAGGCTGGCTGTCGAGGGCGGAGAACTTTTGGGTGATGATATCACCCGCCTTGATGCTCTTTCCGCTTATGACCTCGCGTATTTTACCCTTGTGTGGGCAGATTCTTGCCCTATCGGAGGGGCGTGGAATACCGACGAAGGACTTACCGACTTCGGTGCGGCGGTGGTAAGGCGGCTTTTGGAGCTTGATATCACTCCCGATGTGTCCCACGCATCCGAGCGTATGTTTTGGGACGTGGCGGCTTTGACCGACCGTTTTATCGCTACCCACTCCAATAGCCGTGCGGTGTGCGATCACCGACGTAATCTTACCGACGAGCAGTTTTGTCATATACGCGACAAAGGCGGCGTGGTGGGCATCAGTATGTGTCCCCACCACTTAAGCGAAAAGGGAAGTGCTGACCAAACAGACGTCATGCGGCATATAGAGCATTATATGTCTCTTGGCGGTGAGGGCACTGTTTGTCTTGGCTGTGACTTTGACGGGATCACGGAAACGCCCGAGGGCTTAGGCAGCCCAGCCGAGCTATATAAATTAGCCGATGAGATGGCGAAGGCGGGCTATGGCGACAGCCTCATTAACGCTGTCTTTTATGAAAACGCAAATAATTATTTCAAAGGAAATTAAAGATATGAAATTTGTAAGCACAAGAGGCGGCGAAGAGAGAGTCAGCGCCGCTCAGGCTATCAAGCAGGGTTTAGCATCCGACGGCGGACTTTTTATGCCCACCGAGATACCTGCCTTTAAGGAAGGAGAGCTGGAGAGCATCTGCAAAATGGATTATCCTCACCGTGCGGCGTATATCCTCGGTAAGTATCTCACCGATTATACCTACGACGAGCTTCTTGCCGACTGCACCGACGCATACGGAGAGGCGCGTTTCCCCGGGGGTGCCGCACCCATCGCCGACTACGACGATAAGGTAAAGGTGCTGGAGCTGTGGCACGGCCCTACCTGTGCCTTCAAGGATATGGCTCTTCAGATAATGCCTAAGCTCTTATCACGCGCCCTCGTTAAGACGGGTGAGAAGCGTACCGCACTTATCCTGGTGGCTACCAGCGGTGATACGGGCAAGGCGGCTTTAGAGGGATACCGCGACGTTGACGGCGTTAAGATAGAGGTCTTCTATCCCGTAGACGGCGTTTCCAAGATACAGAAAAAGCAGATGGCTACCCAGGAGGGCGGTAACGTTCGCGTTTGCGCTATCCGCGGTAACTTCGACGACGCACAGAACGGCGTTAAGCGCATTTTCTCTGATAAGGAGTTTGCAGGGGTGCTTGAGGGCGAGGGTTGCTTCCTCTCCAGCGCTAACTCCATCAACTGGGGTCGTCTTGCTCCCCAGATAGTCTATTACGTTTCCGCTTACTGTGATATGGTGGTAAGAGGGGACATCAAGATGGGCGAGGAGATCACCGTTTGCGTACCAACGGGTAACTTCGGTAATATCTTCGCCGCGTATATCGCCAAGGAGATGGGACTTCCCGTTAAGCGCTTCATCTGTGCTTCCAACAAGAATAATATCCTTACCGATTTTATCAATACCGGTGTGTACGACCGTAACCGTTCCTTCTATACCACTATGAGCCCCTCTATGGATATCCTCATCTCCTCTAACCTGGAGAGATTACTCTATCTCTTGGGCGATGCAGAGAAGACCGCAGGATACATGAGCGCCCTTGCCGCTGAAGGCAAGTACGAAGTTTGCGACTGCCTTAAGGAAAAGATAGCCTCTGAGTTTGTAGGCGGCTTTACCACCGAGGAGGAAACGAGGGAGACCATAAAGGCAGCTTTTGATAAGGGCTATCTCTGTGATACTCATACCGCAGTAGCTCTTCGCTGTGCTCTCGAGTATGCGAAGGATAATGAGGGCAAGGTGCTGGTGGCATCCACCGCCTCCCCCTATAAGTTCGCTACAAGCGTGCTTTCATCTCTTACCGACGACGTGCCCGCAGACGAGTTCGATACTATCGACGCTCTTATGCAGACCACCTCCACCGTAGCACCCGGGCCCCTTGCCTGCCTTCGTGACAAGACAGTACGATTTGACGAGGTCATCGATGCTGACGAGATGAAGGACGTAGTTCTTGACTTCGCGCGAGGCTGATGGCACTTTACGTAATGGCTGATACCCACCTGTCCCTGTCCGTGGACAAGCCTATGGACGTTTTCGGAGGCAGGTGGCAGTCTCACGCCGAAAAGATAAAGAAGAACTGGGAAGCGCTCATCACCGATGATGACACGGTGGTCATTCCCGGGGATCTCTCCTGGGGTATGAATATGGAGGAGGCGGCAGAAGACCTGTTGTTCTTGGCATCTCTTCCCGGTAAAAAGATCTTCTCAAAGGGTAATCACGATTACTTTTGGGGCTCCCTTGCCAAGCTGCGCACTTTCTTCGCATCTCACGGTATAGAAGGCATCGATTATCTGCAGAATAACGCTATCCGCGCAGAGGGCGCTGTGATAGTGGGCTCTCGCGGTTGGTTCATCGACCCTTCGGATACGCCGAGGGAGGCCGACCACGCCAAGATAGCCGCAAGAGAGGCTCTGCGTCTTGAGATGAGTCTTAAGGCAGGCAAAGAGATAGCAGAGGAAGGGGAAGAGCTTATCGCTTTCTTCCATTTTCCACCTGTGTTCGGTGACTTTGTGTGTGAGGAAACGGTAGCACTTTTAAAGGAGTACGGCGTAAAGCGCGCCTACTACGGACATATCCACGGCGCGTACCACGTGCCGCCCGTGCGTGAATATGAGGGAATAAGATTCCATATCATATCCGCAGACTATCTGAATTTTATCCCGCAGAGGATAAATGTAGAAAAAAGTTAAAAAAACTCTTGATTTTTATAAGGGTTTGTGTTATAATCCTTGAGTGTGCGTATGCACGGAATAAAGGGACAGTCCTCTGCTATGCTCTGCAAGAATGTCCTGAGATTAAGGAGGCCAAGAAAATGGATCTTATCAAGGCTTTAAACAATGAGCAGTTAAAGAGCGAGGTACCCGAGCTCAACATCGGTGACACCGTAAAGATTCACAACAGAATCAAAGAGGGTACAAGAGAAAGAATTCAGATGTTCGAGGGCACCATCATCGCTAAGCACGGTGGCGGTATCTCCGAGACCTTCACCGTTCGTAGAGTTACCTACGGTGTAGGTGTTGAAAAGACCTTCCTCGTTCACTCCCCCAACGTTGTTCAGGTGGATCTCATCAGACGCGGTAAGGTAAGACGTGCGAAGCTCTACTATCTGCGCGACAGAGTAGGTAAGAGCGCCAAGGTTAAGGAACGCATATAATCGTTGCGTTCGGAAGAAATTTTTGGAGGTGCAAAATGAAACAGGGAATTCATCCGGAATCTATGGAGTGCACTATCACTTGTGCATGCGGTAATCAGGTAAAGACTCACTCTGCAAAGGGCGATCTGAGAGTAGAAATCTGCTCCAAGTGCCATCCTTTCTTTACCGGTAAGCAGAAGTTCGTTGATGCGGGCGGACGTCTTGACAAGTTCAAGAAGCGTCTCGAGGCAGCACAGGCCGCAAAGAAATAAGTTTCCGAGAAAAGGGCAAGATATTCTTGCCCTTTTTGTTTTGATCTGAGTGTACTTGAGCTCGCCGTGATTTCAGTTCTGCTCGGCTATAGGAGATATTGATGTAATGGAAGAATATATAAGTAGTGAAGAAGGTATGCATACCCGTGCGGCGATGATAGCCGTCCTTCCCGACGACGTAAGCGAGGAGGATGCCGAGGCGTCTATGGCAGAGCTTGGACGCCTTCTTGACACGGCAGGAGCCGTAGGCGTTGTCAGTATGATACAGCGCCGACCTCACCCGGAGAATAAGACCTATCTCGGCAGCGGTAAATGCGCCGAGCTTAAGACACTCTGTGAGAACGAGAAGATAACCCTCGTGGTGGCGGATGCGGAGCTTTCCCCTATGCAGATACGCAATTTAGAGGACGAGCTTGAGGTGCGTGTCATCGACCGCTCTATGCTCATCCTGGATATATTTGCACTTCACGCGGGAAGCGGCGAGGGCAAGCTGCAGGTTGAGATAGCACAGCTTAAGTATACTATCCCACGACTCACGGGTAAAGGCACGGAGCTTTCACGTCTGGGCGGTGGTATAGGTACCAGAGGCCCGGGTGAGAGCAAGCTTGAGACGGACAGACGGCATCTGAGACGCCGTATTCAGGCGCTGGAAGAACAGCTCAAGAATTTAGAGGGCGCCAGGGCTACACAGCGTGCGGCGCGTGAGCGCTCGGGCATATTCCGCCTGGCTATAGCAGGATACACCAACGCGGGAAAATCTACCCTCTTAAATGCCCTCACAGGGGCAGGGGTTTTATCCGAGGATAAGCTCTTTGCTACCCTTGACCCCACTACAAGAAAGTTTGAGCTTCCCTCGGGCAGAGAGGTGCTGCTCACCGATACGGTAGGCTTTATCAGAAATCTGCCTCATCACCTCATCCGCGCCTTCCGCTCCACTCTTGACGAGGTGAAGTATGCGGACGCTATAATCATATTGGCTGACGCAACAGACCCGTATAACGACGAGCAGCTCTCGGTAACACGCGACCTTATAGTGGAGCTTGGCGCGGCTGAAAAACCGGTACTTCTCGTTTATAATAAATGCGATCTGCTGGCTAGCGTTCCGAAGAATACCGAGGACGTTATCTACGTCAGTGCCCGCGAGGGCATCGCACTTGATACCCTGATAGAGCGTATAGAGGCTCTTGCTATGGGCGGCAAGGTGAAGGTGACCTATCTTTTTCCGCCCTCTGAAGGAGGCAAGGTCTCCCGACTTTATGAAAAGTGCACGGTGACAAACGTCGAGTATACCGCCGAGGGCACGGTGGTGGAGGCTATCGTGGATGCCCGATACAGAGGGGAGATGAAACGATGGGAGAGGTAACAAAGCACGTTACCCTTGAAAAAGAGGGAAGTGCCACTATAGTTGAGAAGAAAAGCGAATTCATAGGCTACGCCAAGCCCGTTAAGAGCGAGGAAGAGGCTATTGAATATATAAAGCAGATACGTAAGAAGCACGCGGATGCCAGACATAACGTATACGGCTACGTGGTGGGAAATACTACCCGCTACTCGGACGACGGCGAGCCCCAGGGCACTGCGGGTATGCCCGTTCTCGACGTTATCCGTAAAACGGGATTTACCGATGCGGTCATCGTGGTCACCCGCTATTTCGGAGGTATCCTTCTCGGGACAGGAGGTCTTGTGCGTGCATATTCCGCGGCGGCTAAGGCAGCAGCGGAGGCGGCGCATATCGTCACATACGAGCAGTATGATGAGGTGGTATTCACCTGTACTTACAGCGATTATCCCAAGATAGAGAAGGAGCTGTCCTTCTATCCGGTTATCATAGACGGAGTGGATTTTACCGACAGCGTCTCGGTGCGCCTTGCCATAAAGGAGGATAGAACCGAGACCTTTGCCGTTTACCTTCAGGAGATGAGCGCAGGGCGAATCACACTTGAAAAATTGGGCTCCCGTTTCGACTGCCCACGAAATATGTAGAAACAAATACGCAAAAAAGTAATTTTACTCTTTTTTGCGTATTTGTATTATATACTAAAATGACGAGACGTGTGACGAATTTGTACCACGGATAGTGTTATTATTATGTCGAAGGAAGACTGAAATGACCGTAAAAGAAATGCTTAACCGTCGTGAACGCACGGAGCTCAGCGAATTTGCTTTTCTTTCAGAGAATTCCAAGGGGCGCAAGGAGCCTACCACAGCGGACGAGCTGCGTACAGAGTTTCAGCGGGACAGGGATAGGATAATCCACTCGAAGGCGTTCAGGCGTCTGATGCATAAGACCCAGGTCTTTTTGTCTCCCCGTGCGGAGCACTACCGTACCCGCCTTACCCATACTTTGGAGGTGACGCAGATAGCGCGCACCATAGCCAGATCCCTTCGCTTAAACGAGGATCTCACCGAAGCGGTGGCCCTTGGTCACGACCTGGGACATACACCTTTTGGCCACGCAGGCGAAAGGGTGCTCCAGCAGAAGTTTTCTGCGGATTTTACCCATTGCAAGCAGTCTTTGCGTGTGGCTGAGCGCATTGAAGGTCTCAATCTTACCTTTGAGGTATTGGACGGTATAGTCAATCACGCGGGAAGCGACGTGGCTTCTACCCTTGAGGGGCGGATAGTTAAGTTTGCCGACCGTATCGCTTATATAAATCACGATATAGACGACGCTATCAGGGGCGGCATCCTCACAAATGAGGATATTCCCCACAGTCTGCGCACCGCCCTGGGTGAGAATCACAGCCGACGTATCAACACCATGGTCTGTGCCGTGGTCGAGGAGAGCGAGGGCAAGAACGATATCCTTATGAAGCCCCAGACCTGGGATGCGCTTATGGAGCTTCGTTCCTTTCTCTTCAGCGCAGTCTACACCAACCCCATTGCCAAGGGCGAGGAGGTAAGGGCAGAGGCGATGCTGGCGGCTATGTACGATTTCTTCTGTGAGAATCCCGACCTTTTGCCTACAGAGTACCGCTGTATAGCTCTGGAAGAGGACGTGGGACGTGCTGTGGCTGACTATATCTCCGGTATGACCGACAGATACGCCATAGATGAATATAAAAAATACTTCATACCCGAGGTATGGAGAGATTAAAGGATATTAAAAGATAAAGAAAGGAGGCGCGTAAGATGATACCTCATGAAGTCATCGAGGAAGTAAAGGCGAGAAACCCCATAGAGGACGTTATATCATCCTACGTGACTCTTAAGCGGGCGGGGAGCAATATGAACGGCCTTTGCCCCTTTCACTCGGAGAAGACCCCGTCTTTTACCGTATTTTTGGGCTCCTCCAGTTTTTACTGCTTCGGTTGCGGAGCGGGAGGCGATGCTATCTCATTTATAATGAGGGCAGAGAATCTTGACTATCCCGGCGCCATAGAGTTTTTGGCAAAGCGCTCGGGCATCACCATACCGCAGAACGTACGCGGTGCGGGGGATGACGCGGCGAAGAAAAAAGCGCGCACCCTTGAGATGAACCGCTATGCGGCGAAGTTCTTCCATAAGACGCTGTATTCACCTGCAGGCGCCGAAGGCCTTAAGTATCTGCGTGAGACACGTAAGCTGTCGGATGCGGTCATCAAGCATTTCGGTCTTGGTTATGCGCCAAATGATTTTGGCGTATTGACGAAATACTTAACGGATAAGGGCTTTAGTGCAAAGGAACTTAAGGAAGGCTTTCTCTGCGGTATCAGCGAGAAAACAAAGCGTCCTTACGACTATTTCAGAAACAGGGTCATCTTTCCCATTATAGACGTAACGGGTAACGTCATCGCCTTCGGCGGACGCGTAATGGACGACAGTAAACCGAAGTATTTAAACACCTCGGATACACCTGCCTTTAAAAAGAGCAGAAATCTCTTTGCCCTTAACTTTGCGAAAAACCATTCTGCGGAGCAGATGATACTCTGCGAGGGATATATGGACGTTATCGCCCTCCATGCCGTAGGCATCGAGAATGCGGTTGCCACCCTCGGTACCGCCATCACCCCTGAGCAGGCGAGACTGTTTTCAAGGTATACCAAGAGCGTCATAATCTCCTACGACTCGGACGAAGCGGGTCAGCGCGCGGCAAACAAGGCGTTCCAGCTATTATCCGAGGTGGGCGTTGAGACCAAGATACTTAAGATGGACGGCGCCAAGGACCCGGATGAATATATAAAGAAGTTCGGGGTCACCAAATTCAAGATGCTGCTCTCCGAGGGCAGAGGTCGCTTTGATTACACCTTTGACAATATCCTTGCAAAGTACGATATAAACCTGACCGACGACCGACTGGCGGTAGCCCGTGAGATGACCAAGGTCATCTCTGAGATACCGTCTGCGGTCGAGCGGGACGTCTATACCCACAAGGTGGCTGAAAAGCTGAAGTTACCCTTTGATACCGTGAAGGCAGACGTGGAGCGCGAGACGAGAAAGAGCAGGGCAGGCGCCAAAAAGGAAGAGATGCGCCAGGTGGTGCGTAAGACCGAGGGCTACGGCGACCGTGTCAATCCCGACTACATAAAGAACGTACGCGCGGCGCGGGCAGAGGAAGGGATACTCGGCATCCTGCTCTCGTATACCGAGTTTATCTCAAAGATAAAAGGTAAGCTCTCACCTGATGATTTTTATACCGCCTTTGGTAAGAGCGTATACGAGGCGATAGTGGCTACAGCGGACGAAAGCGGACTTGAATTCGGAATGTTAAACGAGTTTTTCGACGAAGGGCAGATGAGCCGCATTACTCAGATGCGCGTAGCCCGAGAGGGACTGAAAAACGATGAAACGGTGCTCGAGGAATGTATCGATACACTGAAAAGCTCAAAAGAAAACAATAATATGGACTTAAACGCAATATTACAAGCGAAAAGGAGTAAAAAGCAATGAACAACGAACGCGGTGTGGACGTAAACGATCTCATTGAAAAGGAAACAGGTGATATTTCCGGCAGTAGCCTGGCAGAGGCACTTGACTCTGTTGAC
>JAZQCR010000038.1:0-35246 GCA_045546375.1 Eubacteriales bacterium
CCAACAAATATTGTTTTTCAGAAGTTTTTGAGGGGGTGCGGGGGAACTTTTTTCAAAAAGTTCCCCCGACTGGATATGGATTTTAAGAAAGAGATTTTGGATTATATAAGTGCGCCAGGGTACGTGGCGAAGGACGTGGAAGCGGTCTTGCGCATCCTCGGCTATGAAGGGGGCGTGAAGGGGCAGGCGCAGTCTGCACTTGAGGAACTGCTCTCCTCGGGCAAGGTGAAGAAGACCAAGCACGGCAAGCTCACTTTGCCTTTGCCGAAGGGGCTTCCCGGCACCTTTATGAGCTCTACCCGCGGCTTTGGCTTCGTGCGGCCCGAGGGTATGGCGGAGGGGGACGCAAGCGGTGATATCTTCATCCCTGCCAAGGAGACGAGGGGCGCCATCGACGGCGATAAGGTGCTTTATACCCTTTCGCCTATGAGCTACGGTGAGCGCGCCGAGGGGAAGATCACCGAGATCACCGACCACGCCGTTAAAAGCGTTGTGGGAACCCTTCTATCCGTCCGTGATCCCCGACGCACCCGTGTGCTCTGGTGCGTTGAGCCGGATGAGCGCAAGCATAACTTCCGCGTGTACGTGGATAACGCGCCCGAGATACGTGCTAACCCCGGTGATAAGGTAGCGGCGGACATCACCGCCTATCCCGACGATGTCCACGACGCTCTCGGTCATATCACCGCGGTTTTCGGCCACTGCGAGACGGTCAGCGCCAACTATATGGCGGTGCTTCACGACCACGGGGTGCGCACTTCTTTCCCACCCGAGGTAGTTGAGTGCGCAAAGGCGGTCAGCGCCGAGCCCGTTACCCTTGAGGGTCGTCTCGATCTTCGGGATGCGGTGATATTCACTCTTGACGGCGCGGACTCAAAGGACCTTGACGACGCTATATCCGTAGTGAAGACGGACGAAGGCTTTGAGCTGGGCGTTCACATCGCAGACGTTTCCCATTACGTACGGGAGGACAGCCCCATCGACACCGAGGCATTTGCTCGGGGTACCAGCGTTTATTTCTCGGATATGGTGGTGCCTATGCTCCCTGTGGAGCTCTCAAACGGTATCTGTTCTCTTAACGGCGGGGTGGACCGCTACGCTCTGTCCGCCTTTATGACCATCGACCGCGCAGGGAATATCATTGATACACAGATAGAAAAAACCGTTATCAATTCCTGCCTGCGTGGCGTTTACAGCGAGTTTAACGACGTTGTATCAAAGGGCAGGGGCAGTGAGTTTTACCATAAATATTCCGTTTTGGGAGAGAGCCTCGCTGACTCTATCGAGTTATATAAGATATTAGCGGCCAAGAGCCATAAGCGGGGTGCCGTGGAGCTTGAGACCACCGAGAGCAAGATAGTGGTGGATGAAAATAAAAATCCTGTGAAGATAGTCAAGCGTGACCGCGGGCTCTCCGAGCGGATGATAGAGCAGTTTATGCTGGCGGCAAACGAAGCGGTGGCTACCTGGCTTTATAATAAGAAGATGCCCTGCGTTTACAGGGTGCATGAGGAGCCCTCGGAGGGCAAGCTCACCACCCTTAAGGTCTTTGCGGCAAATGCGGGCCTTGACGGCAGGGCCCTCCACGAAAAGAACCTGAAGGCATCCGCTCTGCAGGGCATCCTCGAGCAGGCAAGGGCAAAGGGTATCGACACGGTGATCTCCACCGTGGTACTGCGCTCCATGATGAAGGCGCGGTACAGCGAGCAGTGCTCACCCCACTTTGGCCTTGCCATAGACAAGTACTGCCACTTCACCTCCCCTATCCGCCGTTATCCCGACCTTACCACCCACCGCATCATAAGCGATATTTTGGAGGGCGGAATGGACGAGAACAGGCGCGCCTATCTTGCAAAGTTCGCCGCCCACGCCGCCCTTGCCTCCAGCGAGAACGAGCGCCGCGCCATGAGTGCAGAGCGAGATATCGAGGACTTATACCGCACGGTATATATGTCCTCACGCATAGGTCAGAGGTACGAGGGTCACGTGTGCTCTCTTACAGGCTTCGGTATGTTCGTAGAGCTGGATAACACCTGCGAGGGGCTTATCCCCATCAACACCATGCACGGCTACTTCACCTACAACGAGAGAAATATGACCCTGCAGAGCAAGACCCGCGTCTATCGCTTAGGCGATAAGGTGCGCGTGAAGATCGCCTCTGCCGATATTATCAGCCGCAGGGTATATATGGAGCTTGAATACTGATGGAAAAGATACTCGTTGCCATGAGCGGCGGGGTGGACAGCTCGGTAACTGCCTCCCTTCTTCGTGAAGCGGGGCACCACTGCATCGGTGCTACCATGCGCCTGCACGGCTATCACGGCTCGTGCGGCGCGGCGGACGATGCCGCAGATGCCATGGCTACCGCCCACGCTCTCGGTATGGAGCATAATATATACGATCTTACGGAGGATTTCGGTCGGTGCGTTATCGCTCCCTTCGTTTCCTCTTATGAAAAGGCGGAGACCCCCAACCCCTGCATACTCTGCAATCAGAGCATGAAGTTTGAACGGCTCTTAAATGCAGCGGAGGAGCTGGGGTGCAGTCATATCGCCACGGGTCATTACGCACGCATTGAGGAAACTCCCGAGGGTCTGCGCTTAAAGCGTGCAAGGTGCCGTGAGAAGGATCAGAGCTACGTACTCTACTTCTTAAGCGAGGAACAGCTGCGCCGCATCAAGCTCCCTTTAGGCGACTTTGAGAGCAAGGCGGACGTGCGCGCCTACGCCGCCGAGAGGGGCTTTATCTGCGCAGACAAGCCGGACAGCGAGGACATATGCTTCGTTCCCGACGGCGACTACGCCGCCTTTGTGGAAAAGCATACGGGTAAGGTGTACCCCGAGGGTGACTATATAGACGAGGAAGGCAATATCCTCGGTCGCCACAAAGGGCTCATCCGCTACACCGTAGGTCAGCGCAAGGGGCTGGGTATCGCCTGCGGACAGAGGATGTTCGTAAAAGAACTGCGCCCCTTTGACAATACGGTGGTGCTTACTCCCGACCCACAGGTGGAGTGTCATTCTCTTATCGCTCGCGATTTCGTCTTTACGGGGGGCGCGCCTGCCGCACCCATAAACTGCACGGCGGTTGTGCGCTATCAGGGTAAGGAATACCCCGCTACCGTCACGCCCATGGCGTATGATCGTGCCCGCGTGGATTTCCATATACCTGCCCGCGCCGCCTGCCCCGGTCAGGCGGTGGTCATCTACCGCGGCGACACCGTCCTCGGCGGCGGAGTTATAGAAAAAGTAGAATAATACTTATTTGAGGGGACCCTTTGCAAAGGGTCCCCTCAAACTCCCCCCTAAACTCCCGAACAGGGAAAAGGAAATTGCGACAGAGATGCTGTATTATCTCTGTCTCCCGCACCTCACCCCATGAGCTCGGAACCCCAAAGCTCGACTTCACTCGCTTCGGGAACCCCACGCCGTCTGCCCACCACCCACGGGGGACCGCCGGAGATGTGACGGCATCTCTACGCTGTTCTGCGTTCCCGGTGGTGGAAGGGGCTGATACAAAGAAATTACTTACGACAGAGATGCTGTATTATCTCTGTCTCCCGCACCTCCCCCGTAGAGCGGTGGGAGGGGGACCGCCGGAGATATGACGGCATCTCTATGATGTTCTACATTCCCGGTGGTGGAAGGGGCTGATACAAAGAAATTACTTACGACAGAGGTGTTGTAACGTCTCTGTCGTTTTTTTTGTGCGAAAATTTTACCCCGCTAAAGTTTTTCTTGACAAATCAACTCTATTGTAATATAATATACTTTGTATAAGTATAACCAAGCTGATCTTGTGCCCTAACACAGGATCGCAGACGATATTCTTTATGCACAATACCAAAAAGAATAACAGACAAGGAGGAAAACATGACTGCTATTATCACAGGCATTGCTTGTTTTGTGGTAGCGCTGCTGATAGGTTTCATCAGCGGTATCGCATACCGTAAGCGTGTGGCAGAGGCCGAGATCGGTTCCGCTGAGGAAAAGGCCAAGGCTATCATCGCAGACGGAGAGAAGATGGCTGAAAATAAGAAAAAAGAAGCCCTGCTCGAAGCAAAAGAAGAGATAATCCGTGCTCGTAACGAGGCTGACCGTGAGCTCAAGGAACGCAGAAACGAAGTTTCACGTATCGAGAAGCGTGCGGTACAGCGCGAAGAGGCCATCGAGCATAAGTACGAAGCCTTCGAAAAGAAGGAAGAGGCCCTGCAGGAAAAACTGCGTAAGACTGAAGAGCTGCAGAAGCAGCTGGACGAGCTCCGTGAACAGGAGCTTGCCCGCCTTGAGCAGATCTGCGGTTTGTCCGTAGAGGAAGCAAAGAGGGAGATGCTTGAGCGCATCAACGAGGAGCTCTTACACGAGAGCGCCATGAGAGTGGCAGAGATCGAGAGACAGACAAAGGAGGAGAGCGACCAGTTAGCAAGAGAGATAATCGCAACCGCTATCCAGCGTTGCGCCGCCGACCACGTCTCCGAGACCACCGTATCGGTAGTGCCCCTGCCTACCGACGATATGAAGGGCCGTATCATCGGCCGTGAGGGTCGTAACATCCGCACCATCGAGCAGATGACCGGCTGTGACCTGATCATCGACGATACCCCCGAGGCTATTACCCTTTCCAGCTTCGACCCCGTACGCCGCGAGACCGCGCGTCTTGCCTTAGAGAAGCTCATCGGCGACGGCAGAATACATCCCGCACGTATCGAGGAGACAGTAGAAAAGGCTCAGAAGGAAGTGGAGACCGCCATCAAGAAGGCGGGCGAAAAGGCTACCTTCGACACCGGCATCCACGGTATCAACCACGAGCTTGTTAAGATCCTTGGTCGTCTTAAGTACCGTACCAGCTACGGTCAGAACGTGCTCCAGCACTCTGTGGAGGTGGCTTTCATCTCGGGTATGCTGGCTGAGGAGCTGGGCGTTGACGCCACCGTTGCCAAGCGCGCAGGACTTCTGCACGATATCGGTAAGGCTCTCACTCAAGAGGTCGAGGGAAGCCACGTACAGATCGGTGTTGATCTCGCCAAGAAGTACAAGGAGAGCAAGGACGTTATCCACGCTATTGAGGCGCACCACGGCGACGTGGAGGCAAAGACTCTCATAGCCCAGATCGTTCAGGCCGCTGACGCCATCTCCGCCGCACGTCCCGGCGCCCGCCGTGAGAACGTGGAGAACTACATCAAGCGTCTGCAGAAGTTAGAGGAGATAGCCAACTCCTACGAGGGAGTCGAGAAGTCCTTCGCTATCCAGGCAGGCCGTGAGGTTCGTATCATGGTCAAGCCCGAGCAGGTCTCCGACGACCAGATGATCATCATCGCTCACGATATAGGAAAGCAGATCGAAGAGGAGCTTAAGTATCCCGGTCAGATCAAGATCCACGTTATCCGTGAGTCCCGCGCTATTGACTTTGCTAAATAACGAATTAGGGGGGGAACTCTTGTAAGAGTTCCCCCCTTTACCCCCCTCAGAACTTCCGAACAAGGAAAATGGGCATGACGACAGAGATGTAAGAGCATCTCTGTTTTTTGTTTCGCGGTAGCGCCGCACCTCCCCCATGAGTGGTGGGAGGGGGACCGCCGGAGATGATATAATATCTCTATAATAAGATTCAATTTCCGGTGGTGGAAGGGGCTGACACGGTAGCCCGAAACCCTTCACGGCTGCCGTCCGAGATCCCGACCTTCGGTCGCTGCTCCGCAGCTTGGAACCCCCAAAACTCGCTACGCTCATTTCGGGGAACCCCGCGCAGTTCGACTACGGCTACGCCTCCGCTCAGGATGACAGTTAGCGGTCGCCGTTTATAACATCTCCGTGATGTTCCCGTACACGTTCAGCGGTCATCGCTTATAATGTATCTGTGATAAGACCCAATAAAAAAAGCCCCTTGTTAGGAAGCTTTGAGGGGGTCATAGGGGGCACTTTCTCGAAAGTGCCCCCTAACTTTACACCCCCTCTATGTTAATAACGCATACGGTGACGTCGTCGCTGTGGCCGTGGGACAGGGCCTCGGTTAGCAGCTCCTTGGCGGCGGCCTCGGCCGAAGGCTGACGCGGCGCCTTCGGGGGCTCGTCCGTCTCTGCGCCGTCGCTTTTCATAACGATGCGGTCGTGTGGCATGGCGTCGAAGGTTATCTTCTCGGCGTACACCTCCCGTATGATACCCACGGGTGCGGTGGCGGATGCCATGGTGTACTCACAGCCTGCGCGAAAGAGGTGGGAGGGAGCGCTTCCGCCCTTGATAAAGAAGGCCTCACCCGTATACAGGTCGAGCGAGAAGATGTCTACCGTAGCGAAGCACTCGTAGCCCTTACTGCGAAGGAAGGTATTGAGCATCCGCACGGAAAGGGCGCCGTCCACGCCGCACTCCAGCATCTTCCGAAGAAAAACACAGCAGGTGCGTGAGGCGATAGCGGCGTCGGCGCCGCTGCCCATACCGTCGCACAGCACGCAGTAAAAGCGGCCGTCCTCGGAGGTGAAGGCGGTGAGAGAGTCGCCGCTCACCGTCTCTCCCTGCTTGGTCATGCAGGCGGAGCTCCATTGCGCCTTAAAGGTTGGAGCACAGCGAAGCTCTGCGGTGACACCCGCCTCGCTTACGGTAAAGGCAGGCTCGCAAAAAGGCACACCAAAAAGGTTGGAGATGCGGGTTTTAAGGAGCTCCGGCTCGTTCATAATGCTTTTGGACAGCCCCTCTATACGTATTCTCCTTATCCTGCCCGAGGTAGCGCTGACCGACCGTGGCTTGATGCGGGACATACGGAGCATACCGTATACCCTGCCTGCGGTGATGGGGTCGGCCTCCTCCTCTTCCTCCTTCAGAGCAGAGGAGATCAGCTCGCTCATAGCGGCGTAGTCGTCTGCGAAGACCCCGGTCATATCCGTGGCGCTCTCGTACCCTTCCCGTGCCTTCAGTCGGTCGCTCATACCGTAAAAAATAGCGGAAAGAGAGCCGAGAGCCCCTGCAACGGCCGCCAGGCGCTTTTCCTTTTCGGGGGCACTGCTCTCCTCCTTTGCCTTTTCCTGACTCTCCTTGAGAAAGTCCCAGTTCATAAGCTTCAGCCGAGAAAGAGGGGGGAAAAGCACGGCGGCGACGGCGATGTCGGGCAGAAAATCCCGAATGCCGTGGTAGCCGCCTGTGAAGGTGGCGAAAAGCATACAGAAGACGGCACCTCCGCCTACTGCGGCAAGGGTGGAGGCGGCTCTGCCGCCCATAAGGGCGCTTATGGCGAAGGCGGGAGCGTATTCGGGAGAGCAACCGAGGCCCCAGAGGGCGCCCGCGGCGCATCCGAGGGTGCTGCCTGCATACCGAGCCAGGTTAAGGCATATGATGAAACCGAGCAGATTTCCGAGCCCGATACCGTAAAGGCTGATGCCGTAGGCGGCGCAGGCTGCGGCGTAAACGGCGGCGAGCAGGCGGGCGTGCCTTTCCGTTTCTGTGTTTAAGGACGGCTCGGCACACAGGTAGAGGGCCACGGCGAGCACGGTACCCACTCCGCCACGCAAAAGGGAGGCCGCGCTTTGCAGGGATAGGATCTCGAAAAGGCTGTAGAAGCTCATTCCCAAAGCGCACAGAACACCGTTTACCCGCCTGCTTTCCTCCCCGACCCACATAAGGGTGATAAGTCGGAAACAAAGGAGCGCAAGGTAGATGGGGATAAGCATGGGCAGACCGCGGACCGCCGCGCCGAAGCAAAGGGCGATGCACACGGACACCGGGGTCTGAGCTGCGCACAAAAGTGCTACCCCGAAGGGGTGGGTCTCGAGGAAAGCGGGAGCGCCGCTGACGGCAAAGGCCCAAAGATGGACAGCCGCTCCCTTTATCAGCCCTTCTTTTGATATGCTTTTGTTGCCGTACAGCCTTTCCAGCACGCTGTACAAATGAAGTGTCGTTCCTTTCATAAAAATCACCGAGTACAATTATAAACCTGCCGAAATGCGAAAAACGTCGCTGTTTGGAGGGGAAAACGGGTGTTTTTACCTAAAATTACCAAAAATATTGAAAATTTGTGCAACTTGTATATGTGTAGAAATTTTTGCTTAATTTTTGTGAAAAATAAACAAAAATAACAAGAACCTGTGAATGGCAAAAACAGGCTAAAAACCCTGAATGCGCGGCGTTTTTCACAAAATATGCCCCATTTTTTCAAAAAAATCAATATATTTAGGCTCGAGGAGGGGGGAAAAAGGTAAAAATGCGAAAAAACGCCTCGGAAACAGCAGGCTTCCGACCCCTCGGAAGGGCGGAAAAAATATGAAAAAACGAAGGTTTTGACCTGCGATTTTCCTTGACAGAATAAGGTTTTTAGGGTATAATCTACATATAATCAAATATGGTGACCGGACGCAGCCTGTCGGGAGGACCGAGCGGCGTCTTTTTGTGCGTTTTCGGAAACCTGTTTGCAACGTTTTTTCGTAGGAGGAAAAAATAGTATGAACAAGCATTCCCAACTTTTCAGATCATTGGCTATGCTGGTCTGCGCATTTATGCTTTTGGGCTCTTTCTCAATAGCATCTTACGCGGATATCGTACAGGATCTTTCTGCCAACTTCGCTCTCGATGAGAACGTCCTGGCGGCAGACAAGTACATCGTGTACAACTCAAAGCATAACGGTGATGCTGACGTCAGGGGAGAGGAGCTGGGAGTCGATCCCATCACCATCACTCTTGACAGCCCCGACGACCTTTTCTATGCGGATAACGGCAATGCGACCACCGCCCTTATCGCAGACGAAAGTCAGTGGACCAACGACCCCGAGGAGATCGCCAAGATCGGCAAGCTGATGCCCGTTACTCTTGAGGGCACTGCGGAGGCCGGTGTTGACAGCATCGCACAGAAGCAGACCGGTCTTTATCTGCCTGCTTACAACCTCGTGGAAAAGGACGGTTCCACCGTACAGGAGTCCAACTACGTATCGGTAAAGGTACAGATACCCAAGACCGGACGTTACGCCATCCGTATCGAGTACTATCCCATCGTGGACTACACCTTTGACGGTGATGTTTCCACGCCCAAGAGCGGCTCTGCTATCGAGCGTACTCTTTACATCGACGGCATGGTCCCCTTCTATGAGTCCCGATTCCTCACCTTCACCCGTACCTATCAGGATATAATGGGTGACGGCGACGGTGAATGGGACGGAAGCCGCGAGGATGCATACGTAAAGGATATCGCGGAGAATGAGATGCGCCCCGATAAGGTGCAGACCCCCCGCTGGATGAGCGCATACTTCGCTGACTCCACCGCTATCAACGTAGATCCCTTCGAGTTCTATATGGAGGAGGGTGAGCACATCCTCACTCTTGCTTCTCAGAGAGAGCCCTTCGTTATCTCCAAGATCGAGCTTCTGCCTTACTTAGGTCAGATCTCTTATGACGAATACGTAGATAAGTACGACGAGGGTAAGGTATCTACCGACGCCATCAAGCTGGAGGGTGAGCTTTATACCAATACCTCCGACCGCTCCATCTATCCCCTTTCCGACCGTGCTTCCGCTATTACCAGCCCTCAGAACGCGTCCCGTCAGCTTCTGAATATGATGGGTGAAGAGAACTGGAAGAACTGCGGTCAGTGGGCGTCCTGGGTGGTTGACGCACCCGAGAGCGGCTACTATAAGATAGCAGTACGCTACCGCCAGAGCATCAACGACGGTCTTTTCTCCTCCCGTGTGCTCCGTGTAAACGGAGAGATCCCCTTCGAGGAAGCGAAGTACCTGCAGTTCGATTACGGCGACGTTTGGCAGACCTGCTACCTGAATAACGGCAGCGATGAGTACGCTGACGGCTTCCTTATATATTTAAAGGAAGGAAAAAACACCATTTCGCTTGAAGCGAACATGGGTAACATGGCAGAGATCATAGGCGAGCTTAATCAGATCATCACTACTATCAATGCCTCCTACATTGATATACTGAAGATTACCGGTAATCAGCCCGACGCAAACCGTGACTACGGCTTCTACGGACTGATCCCCGCATCCATCGACGCTCTGGCTGATGCCAGCGACGACCTTTACGACCTGGCTGCACGTCTTACCGCTATCTCCGGTAAGAGCTCCAGCATCACCACCCTTGAGAACGTTGCCCGCCGTCTTGACAAGATGGGTAACAAGGAGGACGAGGTCGCGAAGAACATGAGCGGTCTTAAGGGCGATATCGGTTCCCTTGGTACCTGGCTGCAGACCGCTATGACCCAGCCCCTTTCCGTTGACTACATAAGCATCCAGTCCGGTGAGGACGGTGCGGAGGAGCTTCCCAAGGCAAACGAGGGCATGCTTGAGTCCCTCTGGTACGAGGTACGTATGTTCGGTATCTCCTTCGTTGCCGACTATAACACTCTGGGCGTTATGGAGGAGATCTCCGAGGATGAGAGCGTTATCGTATGGACCTCCGCAGGACGTGACCAGATGAAGATCATCCGTAACCTGGTCAACAAGTTCAGTAATAAGACCAACGTAGCAGTTTCCCTGAAGCTGACCGTTGCCGGCTCCCTGCTTCCTTCTATTCTTGCAGGCGTAGGCCCTGACGTTACCCTGGACAGCGTTGATATCATCGACTGGGCTATCCGAGGCGCGATACAGCCCCTCGGTAACGTAGGTACCGGCGAAGAGTTCTACGAGGGCTTCAACGACCTGTACTTCGGTAAGCTCAGATCCGACGGAACCCGAGAGGAGAGTGAGTTCCCCTCTGCGGCCTTCGTTCCCCTGACTCTTTATACCGACGACATCAAGGACTACAGCTTTGAGGAGCACGGAAAGATAGAGGAGTATGACGCCGTAGTTTACGGCCTTCCCAACACTCTGGATTTCGCCATGATGTTCTACCGTGAGGACGTGTTCCAGAGCATGGACCTTCCCATTCCCAAGGTATGGGAAGACTTCTACGACATCCTGCCTATCCTTCAGAACAATCAGATGCAGGTGGTATTCCCCACCTCTCAGGCAGGAACTAACCTGTTCTTGTACCAGAAGCTGAAACCCGGCTCCGACCCCGCTAACGTAAATGCACTTTATGCGGATAACGGACGCCGAATCAACCTGGACTCCGACCTGGCTCTTACCGCCTTTGACGAGCTGTGCAACCTGTTCACTCAGTATAAGCTGCCCGTTGCGCCTAACTTTGAGAACCAGTTCAGAACCGGTGACATACCCCTTGGTATCATCGGCTACTCCACCTACACTCAGCTTAGCGTATTCGCGCCTGAGATTCGCGGTCTTTGGAAGTTCGTTCCGCTTCCCGGCTTTGAGTACACCGACGAGAACGGACAGACCAAGATCAATAACAGCGCAGTAGCCACCGTTTCCTCCATCGTTATGCCTCGCGGCGACCGTTCGGATGAGAAGGCACAGAACGCATTCGACTTTATGGCTTGGTACGTAGGTGCCGAGAACCAGTCCGATTACGCTAACGAGTACAGCGCGTGGATGGGTCAGAACACCAAATACAACACCGCCAACAAGAGAGCTCTTGAGGACATGAACTGGACCACCGAGGAAAAGAACATGATCGCCGCTCAGATGGAGATGCTGGTAGGTGTTCCCGACTATCCCGGCTCATACATCATCCTGCGTAACTTAAACAACGCGTTCATGAACGTGTATAACAACAACCAGGACCCTGTAACCACTATGCTCGACTACATAGTGGACATAAACAAGGAGATCTCAAGAAAGAGACGCGAGTTTGACCTGGACGCCTTCGAGATATCCTACACCAACACCTTTACCGAGAGTAAAAAGTAAGCTGACATCGGCAGGGGCGTGACCCGCCCCTCCCCGAAATTTTAGATTAAGGAGATTCTTTAAAATGACTTCAACACAAGAAAAGACAGTAAAGAAGCCGGTGTCACGTAAAGATATGTCCAAGTTCGCCTGGACCATGAAGGAGATCGGCAGAAATAAGACCGCATACTTCTTGGTGCTTCCCTTTATGGCGATCTTCCTGCTCTTTACGGTCATTCCGGTATTCGTGTCTCTGGCGCTGAGTCTCACTGACTTTAATATGCTCCAGATGCCCGACATCGTATGGTTTGATAACTACATCAGACTCTTCCTCGACGACGACCTCTTTGTCACCGCTATTCAGAATACTCTGATCTTCGCGGCGGTAACGGGCCCCGTCTCCTACATACTCTCCTTCGTAGTTGCTTGGTTTATCAACGAGCTGCCTCCGAAGATAAGAGCACTTGTAACTCTGGTATTCTATGCTCCTTCCATTTCCGGTCAGGTATACACCATTTGGGGTGTGGTATTCTCCGGTAACGAGCAGGGATACATCAACGGTCTGCTTTTAAGACTGGACCTCATAGACGACCCGATACAGTTCTTCCAGAACACGGCGTACGTAATGCCCCTCTGTATCGTAGTTGCCCTTTGGACATCCCTCGGTACTGCGTTCCTTTCCTTCATCGCAGGTCTTCAGATCGTTGACCGCTCCCTCTACGAGGCGGGTGCCGTTGACGGAATCAAGAACCGTTGGCAGGAGCTGTGGTACATTACCCTGCCCTACATGAAGCCTCAGCTTATGTTCGGTGCTATCATGGCGATCACCAGCTCCTTCGGCTTCGGTGCTATCGTTGACGCTCTGGCGGGTAACCCCTCTGTCGACTACTGTGCGTGGACCATCACCCACCACTTGGCTGACTACGGTAACCAGCGTTATGAGGTAGGTTACGCATCAGCCATATCGGTAGTGCTATTCGCTATGATGTTTGGCTCTAACCTTTTAATCAAGAAACTACTCAGTAAATTAGGTCAGTAAGGAGGACAGTATGGCTAAAGCTAAGAAATTAAGAGTCAGAAAGCATGCTGTCGTCTTAAACCGTTCAAAGGGCGGTGACGCAGGCATCACCTTCATGCTGACTATCATGGGACTTTTCATGTTCCTTCCCATGGTGTACGCTATCTCTCAGTCTCTGAAGCCTCTTGACGAGTTGTGGAAGTTCCCTCCGAACTTTATCGTTCAGAACCCCACCATCAAGAACTACACCGACCTGTTCAGACTGATGAACACCTCATGGGTCCCCTTCTCAAGATATCTGTTTAACACCATCCTCATCTCGGTAACGGGTACCGCAGGTAACCTTATCCTTTCGTCCATGGCGGCATATGCTCTTTCCAAGATCAAGTTCCCCGGACGCGGATGGATGTTCCAGACTATCGTTCTTTCCCTGATGTTCTCCGCTACTGCGGCAGGCATCGCAAACTTCATCACTATGAGTATCCTCGGTTGGGTCGACACCTACTGGTCGGTAATCGTACCTGCATGGGGCTCCACCCTTGGTCTTTACCTGATGAAGCAGTTTATGGAATCCTCCGTCTCCGACGCGGTGCTTGAGAGTGCCCGTCTTGACGGATCCACCGAGTTCAACACCTTCTTAAAGATCGCGATGCCTATGGTAAAGCCCGCGTGGCTGACCCTTATCGTGTATTCTTTCCAGGGGCTGTGGAACGCAGGTGCATCAGTTTACATCTACTCTGAGGAGCTCAAGACCTTCAACTACGCTATCAGCCAGATCCTCTCCGGCGGTATCGTACGTGCAGGTGCAGGCGCAGCCTCCACCGTGGTAATGATGCTGGTTCCCGTAACCGTATTCGTTATTACCCAGAGTAACATCATCGAGACCATGTCCAGCTCGGGCATGAAGGACTAAGGAGGCAAAGAAATGAAGAACTTTACCAGAATATTAGTCCTTTGCTTCGCGCTTATCATGGTGCTTGGCTCTGTAGGAAGCTTCGCTGCGTCCTACACCTCTTATACCTACGCATACGACGGAACCTTCCGCGTATCCCCCGACGGCTACTCCCCTGACCGACTGGTCAGAAGTGAGGATATGGGTGGAGAGGTTGCTACCACTCCCCTGAACGAGCCTACCGATATCGTGGTCGACCCCGATCCCGAGACCGGTTACATCTATATCGCGGACCCCAACAACAACCGTATCGTTGTCCTTGACAAATACTACAAGTTCGTCGGCTCTATGAAGAGCTTCGTAAACGATCAGGGTATCGAGGACTCCTTTGCCGCTCCCAACGGTCTTTGCGTAACCGAAGAGTTCGTTTACGTTGCCGACACGGGTAACAAGAGAATACTTAAGTTTAAGAAGTATAATATCACTAACCCCGGCAAGACCCACGATGCTAAGTTCCCCTTCGTAGCGCGCTTTGAGGAGCCTATCTCCGACGCGTTCTCCGAGGGCTCCGAGTATATGCCCGTAGCGGTTGCCGCAAACAGCGCGGGAAGAATGTACGTTGTATCCAAGGCAACCTTCGAGGGTATCATCGCTCTTAACGCAGACGGCACCTTCTCGGGCTTCGTCGGCGCACAGAAGGTTTCCTACAACGCCTTCGAGCTTATGTGGAGAAAGTTCCAGACAAGGGAACAGCGTGAGAACAGCGAAAGCTACATTTCCACCGAGTATAACAACGTGGATATCGACGCAGACGGATTCGTTTACGCTACCACCTCCAGCATCGATGAGGGAAAGCTCACAAGCGCTATCCAGTCTAAGGATAAGACCTCTGACTTCGCTCCCGTAAAGAAGCTGAACACCGCAGGCGACGACATTATGCGCCGTAACGGTTTCTTCCCTCCTTCCGGTGAGGTCAGCATCAGATTCACCGTTAGTAATGATGGCGGCAACGGCAATAACAGCGGCGCCGATACCAATGCAGGCGGCGGAGATACCGGCGGCCCCTCCACCATCGTGGACGTAGCTATCGGTCCCGAGGGCACTTGGACTATACTCGACGCCAAGCGTAGCCACGTATTCACCTACGACGAGGACGGCGAGCTCTTATTCGCCTTCGGCGATAAGGGTGAGCAGCTCGGTAATCTGCAGTCTCCCGTAGGCGTAGCGTACCAGAACGTAAACAGCGCAAGGGACGGCGAGGCACAGGACGCCAAGATGCTTGTCCTTGACAAGAACCTTAACGGTATCACCGTTTATAACCGTACCGAGTACGGCGATATCCTCCTTAACGCGATCAAGGCAAACAATGACCGCCGTTATGACGAGGCTGCCGAGAACTGGCAGAAGATCCTTCAGCGTAACAACAACTTCGATTCTGCATACGTAGGTCTCGGTAAGGCTGCATACCGTAGCGGCAACTGGGATAAGGCGATGGAGTATTACAAGGCTTGTTACGACACCGAGGACTACTCCGACGCATTCAAGATGTGGAGAAAGGACTGGGTAACCAAGTACATCTGGACCATTCCTCTCGCTATCCTTATCATCATCTTCATCGTCAGCAAGACCTTCGGCCACGCAGGTAAGGTCAACCGCAGGGTTGCCACTTCGGGTGAGCAGAGGAAGTTCAGCCACGAGCTGTGGTACGGCTTCCACATCCTGTTCCATCCCTTCGACGGCTTCTGGGACTTAAAGCACGAGAAGCGAGGAAGCGTAAGGGCCGGCACTGTATACCTCGTACTGGCGATACTCGCCTTTATGTACAACGGTATCGGTCAGGCATTCATCTTCTCACCTCATAAGACCCTTGCAGGACTTATCATTCAGATCACCGGCGTTGTGCTCCCCGTACTTCTCTGGGTAGCGGCAAACTGGTGCCTGACCACACTCTTTGAGGGTGAAGGAAGCGTTAAGGATATCTACATAGCAACCTGTTACGCTATCCTACCTATCCCCCTGCTTATGATCCCCTCAACACTGCTTACTCACATTCTGACCCTTGACGAGACCGGTTTCGTGACCCTTATCAACGGCTTTATGTGGGTATGGGTAGGAATGCTTGTATTCTTCGGATGTATGGTCACACACGACTACACCCTTGGAAAGAACATTCTCACCAGTATTGCTACCATCGGCGGTATGGTGGTCATCATGTTCTTAGGAATACTGTTCTCCGCCCTTATTACCAAGATGGTATCCTTCGTAGCGAATATCGTGACAGAGATCACGTACAGAATGTAGAAAGGAGAGAAGTCATATGAGAAACACAAGAACTATATCGGCTCTTCTGGCACTCATTATGGTGCTCAGCATGTGCCAGGGACTACTCACCTTTACTGCATTTGCTGACCCCACCGAGGCGCCTACCGAGGCGCCTACCGAGGCACCTGTCGAAACACCTACCGAAGCACCCACCGAGGCGCCTGTGGAGACGCCTACCGAGGGTACCTCCGACGGTACGGGCGAGCCTGAGAGCGATATTCCCGACTATGCGGAAAATCCGCAGTACATATTCGCGACCCCCGCGGATAAGCTTGAGTTTGTTAAATCCAAGCTGGCTCAGTACGATGACAAGGGTAATTCCTTAAATCCCGACAACAAGAATATAAAGGTGACCGTAGGAGACTACACCCTTTATGCAGATGCTCACTCCGGTGAGATCATCTGGCAGAACGACGTGACAGGTGACATCCTCACCTCTAACCCCTACGACGTAGGTTACTCTTCTTCTGCGACTATGGTAGATGAGAAGTATAAGCTCTTAAGCCAGGTGCTTCTCACCTACAAGGACGTTGGCGAGAATAACGAGGCGGAGATGAACTCTTACGCCGAGGCCAGCCAGCGCGGTCAGATAAGCCTTAAGTACATCACTAACGGTATCCGTGTTGATTACGCCATGGGCGAACAGGAGACGAGAAAGCTCGTTCCCCGTCAGATCCCCAAGGACCGTTACGAGGAGCTTATCTACAGTAAGGTAACAGACGAGAAGGCTCTCTTCAAGCTGGATTCCTACTACGTTCTGATAGATCTGAACGATTCCGCTATGACCGAGGCACAGCGTATCCGCTTAGAGAAGCAGTATCCCATTGCCAAGGAGATGGCCATCTACGTCTTCGACTCCGAGGCTGCAAAGCGTGAGCTTAATAACGTCCAGGCGATCATCCTGCCTACCGGCTACTCCTACGATGATATGACTCAGGACCACGCTACCACCAACTATCAGGGTAGTGATGCAGCACCTGCATTATTCCGTTTCGGTATCGAGTATACCCTTGATAAGAACGGATCATTGGGCGTTCGTCTTGCAGCTAACAGCCTTCGTTACGACGAGGATAACTACAAGCTGCAGTCCTTAAGACTTCTGCCCTACTTCGGTGCATCCAACAATATGTTTGCCGGATACACCTTCATCCCTGACGGAAGCGGAGCCCTCATCGAGAATGACAGCGACTCCATCTATGCCCTTCAGGGCAAGATCTACGGTAACGATAATGCATACCATCAGCTCATCGGTCAGAATCAGCAGATCATGCGTCTGCCTGTATTCGGCGTTACTCAGTTTACCGACCTTATCGACCCCGAGATAGAGCTTACGCCCGAGGACATCTTTGATCCCGAGACTGCAGAGCCCAGCCTGGATATTACTACCCAGCAGCCTCTGCCCTATCATTACCGTCCCGGCAATTCCGTTCCCACTCCTCTCAATAATACCGGTTATCTTGCCGTTATCGAAGAGGGTGAGAGCCTTGCAAAGATCTATTCGGTAAACGACGGTGTTTCCAGCTCCTATAACTCTGCATACACCGAGTTTACTCCCCGTGCATCAGATACCTACGACTTAAGAAGTACCCTTTCGGTAAGCGGAGGTACCACCTACACCGTAGAGAGCAAGCGTAAGTTCACCGGCTCCTACAAGCTCCGTTACTTCATGCTCAGCGACAGCGAGAAGGCAGAGGAAGCGGGCCTCAAGGAGGTAAGCTACAACGGTATGGCACAGGTCTACCGTGACTATCTGATAGAAAACGGCGTGCTCACACGTCTTGAGGATACAGGTGACGACCTGCCTCTGTACGTAGAGAGCCTCGGCGCTATCGATACCGAGGGAAGCATATTAGGTATCCCCGTATCCGAGAAGACGCCCCTCACCACCTTTGACGATCTGAAGGCGATGTACGAGACCCTTGCAGAAAAGGGTATCAGCAACATCAACTTCCGCCTTACCGGCTTCGTTAACGGCGGTATGAAGAGCACCTACCCCTGCAAGCTGAAGTTCGTTAAGGAGCTTGGCGGAGACAAGGGCTTTACCGAATTCCTCAGCTATGCCGATGAAAAGGGCTTCGGCGTATACCCCGATTTCGACTTCACCTACGTTCTGAAGACTGCGTCCTTTGACGGCTTCAGTGCGAAGGAACATTTGGTACGCACCATCGACGACCGTTACATCACCAAGCGTGAGTATGACCCCACCTGGCAGATGTTCCGTCCCACCAGAAAGATGGTAGTATCCGCTGCGTCCATCGCAGAGCTCTTCAAGGGCTTTGAGAAGGAATACGCAGAGTACGGCTCCAAGTACGTTTCGGTAGGAACCTTAGGCTCTGATCTGAACTCCGACTTTGACCGTGACGATCCTTACGACAGAAACGACTCTCAGGGCTATATCGAGGGCATCCTCGAGAGCCTTGACGAAGGCTACGAGGGCGTGATGATAGACGGAGGTAACTCCTACGCTCTCAAGTACGCTGACCATATCCTTAACGTCAGCTTCGACAGCAGCCGTTTCGCTAACGCAAGCTACAGCATTCCCTTCATGGGTATGATCCTGCACGGATACGTACAGTATGCGGGCGCACCTACCAATATGGCAAGTGACTCTGACTATGAGTTCTTAAAGATGCTTGAGAACGGTGCAAACCCCTACTATATGCTTTCCTATCAGAATCTCACCAAGCTGAAGGAGGCGGATGCAGAATACAGTAAGTATTACTCCGTTGACTTCAAGATCTGGCTTGAGGATATGATCGAGAACTATGAGAAGCTCAACGCTCTGTTAGGTTCTCTGCAGGATAAGGAGATCGTATATCATACCTTCATCCCCGGCGAACGTGTTCCCGAGGACGAGAATGAGGAAAAGGTCTACGCAAGTAACCTTTCTATCCCCAACACTATGAGCGACGAGAATGAGATCGCACAGTTCATCGAGGATGCGTGCAGAGAGTACTTCGCGTACGATCTGGGTACCGTTATCCGCGTTGATTACGAGGGCGGTGTCTCCTTCTACATCAACTACAACGACTTTGACGCAGTTCTTCACGATGAAAACGGTAAACCTCTGGAGGATCCCGAGAAGCCCGGCGAAAACTTCGTCATCGCAAAGAACTCTTACGTAAGAGTCACTAACGACTGAGAAAGGAGAGGAATAATATGACTTCATCAAAGCCTATGTCCATGGCTAAGAGCGCACCTGCAAAGAAGCGTCGTAAGGGCGCATCTCTGCAGACCAAGAAACAGCGTGCCGGATGGATCTTCGTCCTCCCCTTCATCATCGGCCTGGTGCTCATCTACGCACCTATCATCATCAATTCTATCCGCATCAGCTTCAGTAGCTTCCGTATCATTGAGAACGGTTACGTACTGGAGTTTGTGGGACTTGAGAACTACAGACACGCGTTCTTCTCGGATACCACCTACGTTCAGACCCTTATGGGCGGTATCCAGTCGCTGGTCTTCAATATCCCCGCTATCGTCGTCTTCTCTCTGTTTATGGCAGTGCTCTTAAACCAGAAGATGATCGGTCGCGCGGCATTCCGTGCTATCCTTTTCGTGCCCGTTATCCTTTGTACCGGTCTTGTTGACAGGATGGACGCCGCAAACGCTATGCTTAACAGCATGGGTAGCGACACAGGTATAGATACCGGTGTTACCGAGGGGGCGGCCGACGGCGCATCCAGACTGATCTCAGCTATGGACGTTGCCGTACTGTTCGAGGGAATGAAGGTCGGTCAGGGACTTGTCCGTTACGTAACCGAGCTGGTAAACGGTGTATACGAGATCATCAACCAGTCGGGCGTACAGATGCTCATCTTCCTTGCCGGACTTCAGTCCATCTCCCCTGCGATCTACGAGTCCTGCTCCATTGACGGCGCCACCACCTGGGAGACCTTCTGGAAGATCACCTTCCCCATGATCTCTCCCATGATCCTGGTAAATACCGTGTACACGGTTATCGACCTGTTCACCTCGTCGAGAAACCAGGTTATGGCTTATATTAACGAGATCTACTCGTCGTCGGGCGGCTACGTGCTCAGTGCCGCGATGTCCTGGATCTACTTCCTCATCGTTATCGGCATCATCGGCATCGTAGCGGCAGTGCTCTCATCGTACATCTTCTACCAGAGAAGAGACTAAGGAAAGGAGGATACAATAATGACTCAAGAAACTAAGGTCATGAAAGAAACGAAGAATAAGATTCGCGTTGATTTTGAGCGTACCTCCGCCTGGGAGCGTTTCAAGCTGAAGTACTTCTCCCTTTCCTTCTTAGGAAATTTGGTTTGGTTCCTTTTCCGCTTCGTTCTGCTCCTCGGTATATCCTTCGTTATTCTGCGTCCCTTTGCTACCAAGATCGCTTCGTCCTTCATGAGTGCAGAGGACCTGGTAGATGCTACCGTAAAGCTCATCCCCAAGTATCCTACCCTTGAAAGATATGCAAACTACATCGTAGGCGGCAGTTATCTGAAGGCGTTGCTTGATACCCTGCTTCTTTCGGGTATCACCGCCGTTGTTCAGACCTTCGTCTGCTGCTTCATCGGTTACGGTTTCGCTAAATACAAGTTCAAGGGCGTTGGCTTACTTTTCGGAATGGTCGTCTTCTCGATGGTCGTTCCCCATAACGCGGTTAAGTTCGCTATGCATATGCGTTTCTGCTATTTCGACATTTTCGGGATCTTTGAGGCGCTGTTCGGACGCTCACTTAACCTTCTCAACACCTTCTGGCCCTTCGCTATGCTGTCCTTAACAGGTCTTGCGTTCAAGAACGGACTTTACATCTTTATGATGAGACAGTTCTTCCGCGGAGTGCCCGACGAGCTTGAGGAGTCCGCGTACATAGACGGTTCGGGCGTTTTCCGCACCTTCTTTACCATCATTCTGCCCCTTTCCGTGCCTATGATGATAACCATATTCCTGTTCTCATTCAGCTGGCAGTGGACTGACTACTTCTATAACGACCTGTTCTTCCCCACGGGTAAGATAGTATTCTTATCCAACTTCACGGCAACAGGCGGTATACAGGAGGCGGGCGCAGGCGGCGCGGCAAACTCCGCCACCGCATCCATGCTTATCATCGCTCCCCTTATCCTCATGTATCTCTTCTGTCAGAGATATCTGATCCAGGGTATTGAGCGTTCCGGTATCGTTGGATAACAAAACTAAAAAACTCCGTGAGCTATCACGGAGTTTTTTGAGTTAAGAAGAGTGATATTCACTCTTCTTTTTGTCATATATTATCTGTCCAGACGGTCTCAAGGGCCGCGAATGCCTCGTCCTCAAGGGGGCCAAGGTCAGCCTTTACTTCCTCTGCCATGACCTTGTCAAGCTCCGGCTTGGTCTTGGGATGCTTGGGGGTGAAGACGGTACAGCAGTCCTCGTAGGGCTGTATAGAGGTCTCAAAGGTGCCTATCTTACGGGAGATGGTGATGATCTCCTCCTTATCCATACAGATGCAGGGACGAAGCACGGGTCTGTCAGCGACGATGTCGGTGACAGCCAGGGCGTGCATGGTCTGTGACGCCACCTGGCCGAGGCTCTCGCCGGTTGCCAGGGTAATGCAGGAGCGGTATGCCGCAACGCGGTTGGCAAGGCGCATCATGGAGCGGCGCAGTAAGAGGGTAAAGTAGTCCTCGTTCACCGTGCGCTTGAGTTGCTCCTGTATCTTGGTAAGGGAAAGCACGTGTACGGGGAAGTCCCCTGCGTACTCGCTGACCTCTTTTGCTAAAGTGAGCACCTTTTCCTTTGCCCGCTCACTTGTGTAGGGGAAGGACTCGAAGTGGAGCGCCTCGATGGCGGCACCCCGCCGTGCGCACAGGTAGCCCGCTACGGGTGAGTCGATTCCGCCCGAGAGCAGCAGCAGACTCTTGCCCGAACAGCCAACGGGAAGTCCGCCCGCGCCTTTTTCCGAGCCTGCGTGGATGAAGGCAGAGCTTTCGCGTATCTCCACCATGACCACCACGTCGGGGTTCTTCACGTCCACCTTCATTCGGGGACAGCTCTCAAGGACCGCACCTCCCGCCAAAGCGGAGATCTGGGGTGAAGTCAAGGGGAAACGCTTATCCGAGCGGCGTGCATCCGCCTTGAAGGTCTTGTATTGCGACAAAAACTGCGGTATGTATTCCTTGATGGCGGCGGTGATGGCGTCCATATCCTTCGCTACCTCTCCGGCTCTGGCCACAGAGGCAAAGCCGAAGACCTTGCGTACAGCATCAAAAGCGCCGTCTACGTCCGCGAAGTCGTCTCGCGGAATCAGGGTCAGCACCGACTGACCTCTCTGTATCTCGAAGTCGCCGTGGGGTGCCAGCCTCTTTGACAGCTGCTTTATGAGTATGGACTCAAACTGATTCTTGTTGAGACCCTTTAAAACGATCTCACCGTATTTACATAAAATAACTTCTTTTATCATTAGATTGTTTGCAGGAAACCTTTTTGGCCTCATCCGGCACGGCTTAGCCGTGCCACCTTCCCCACAAGTGGGGAAGGCTAGTCGGTTTCCTGCACCTTCCAAAAACTTTTCTGAAAAATCATTAATTGGTTTGATAACAGAGATGCTGTGTTAGGTAATAGCAAACTCTTTAGGCGGGCGACTCGTGAGTCGCCCCTACTTTTTAGCGGAAACGAAACATCTGCGAAGCAGATATATCACATTTGCCAAAGGCAAATATATCACACGCCGTAGGCGTATATCATATCGCCGTCAGGCGATATATCATTGCGCCGAAGGCGCTTTGGGGGGTGATTTCACCGCTTCACAATATACTTTATAGCAGTCAATTTCTCCAGCCCGAAAAGACCTCTGCCCGAGAGCTTGTCAGCGCCTGCGCCGACGTCTGCGCCGAGACCCGCGTCAAAGCCGTTTGCTCTTGAGAGCGGAGCGTTTATCATAACGGTTCCCGCGTCTACCGCAGAACTAAACGACCGAGCAACCTCGCCGTCCGGGGTGTAGATGCCCTCGCAAACACCGTCGCCGTAGGCTTCAATGTGCTTTATTGCGTCCTCGGGGGAGTTGACCGTTAAGAGCAGCAGCCTGCCGTCGGCGTTCTTCTTGTGAGAGTCCTTGTAGTCCTCGACTCCGTGCAGGGTAGAGCGCACTCTGGCGTCAGCTATAAGCTCGATGCCCGCCTCCATTGCCGCGCCCTCCATAACGGGCAGGAAATCGTCCGACACCATCCAGTTAACGAGGACGGTGTTGGGTGAGCCTATTGAACGGAAGGACTCGACTATACCGTGAGAGGCGCCGTGTATATCAGCGCCCTTATCGATATAAACGTGAGAGGTGCCCGAGTCGCTGGCGATAACGGGGATGGCAGTCATCTTTTTCAGGTTCTTATTTTGCTTTTTATTTCCGAGGAGCAGTATGGCGTCAGCCAAGGAGTCGGCGCCTATAAGAGCGCGCACGTTTTCCGCGCTGTACTCGGTCATCCTCACCGTGTCGGGGTTCATACCGCAGCAGGCGAAGGCGCCCGCAAGCAGCTCGGCGAAGATAGCATCCGTCTTCGGAGTCAGAGGAGAGCGCAGTATTATCATCACGTTGCCCGTTTTGATGGCCTGGGCGGCGCTCTCGATATTACGTCGGGGATTATCTCCTGCAACAGCCACCAAAAGACCCAGGGGCGCGTGGATCCTGCGTACGGTAAGGCCGTTTTCGCACTTCCATTCTTCCACGCTGTCGGTGGGGTCCTCCTTTGCCGCCATGGTGCGTATCCTGCCTGCCAAGGCGCTGATAGCCAGGTAATCAAGGCGCATATGGCTTAAGGTCAGCTCGTCGGTGTCCTTCTTTTTAGCCCTGTCGATATCCTGCTCGTTTGCCTCGATGAGCCTCTTGGCACTGCCGGTTACGGCATCCGCCAGAAAGGACAGCGCAAGATTTCTGTGGGCAGAGACCGTGTCCCTTGCCTTACTCTTGGCTCGTGAGCCCCTATCCATCAACTCTTCAGGTGTGGTATGTCCGTTTTTCACTGAAACCTCTGTTGCAATTATTGCTGAAAAATTGTATAATATAATATATTATATCACATTATACCACAAAACACCCTTTCGTGCAAGGAGGAAGAAGCATGAATAAGGTCTGTCCCGTAAAAATAGCAGGCAGGGAGCTGCGTCTGGTCACCGAAGAGGACGAGGGCTACGTTCTCGAGCTGGCAGAGAGGTTAGACAAAGCCATAAACGAAGCATTCTCGTCAAATTACGGCGCAAGCAAGTTTGACGCGGCGCTTTTGTGCGCTCTTGACGCCCTTGATGCCGCCATAAAGGCAAGCTCACGCGCGAGAAAGCTCTCGGAGGACAACGCACGGCTGCTCGAGCAGCTGGCCCGTTATCAGAAGCACAATGGCCGTAGGTAAGCCCGAGCTTTTATCCCCCTGCGGCTCCCCCGAGGCGGCCAAGGCGGCGGTGAAGGCAGGAGCGGACGCGGTGTACTTGGGCGGTGAGCAGTTCAATGCCCGTATGGGGGCAAAGAACTTTACCCCCGATGCCCTTCGCTCTGTCATCGAATACTGCCATAAGGCAGGGGTCAAGGTATATATAACTCTTAATACCCAGGTCTACGACCGCAGGATGCGGGAGGCCCTGGCTTTTGCCGCTTCCTGCTATGAGATGGGTGCTGACGCACTTATCATCACCGACCTTGGGCTTATCGGGCTTATCCGTGAGCATATCCCGGGTCTGCCCCTGCACGCCTCCACCCAGCTTATGGGTAATAACGCCGCCGCATCACGCCACCTGGCGGGTCTCGGCATAGAGCGTATGGTGTGCGCACGCGAGCTGACAAGAGAGGACATCGTCTCCCTTTGTGCCGAGAGCCCCATTGAGATAGAGGCGTTTGTGCACGGCGCGCTTTGCGCCTCCCAGTCGGGCGGTTGCCTTTTCAGCTCTATGATAGGCGGCCGTAGCGGTAACCGCGGCGAATGCGCCCAGCCCTGCCGCCTGCCCTATAACGGCGCTTACCCCCTTTCCCTTAAGGATAATTGCCTGGCAAAGCATATCCCCGACCTTACGGCTACGGGCGTTGCCTGCCTTAAGATAGAGGGACGGATGAAGGCGCCCGACTACGTGGGGGGCGTCACCGCAGTTTACAGAACGCTCCTTGACGGCGGACGCTCCGCCCGCGGTGACGAGATGGCGTATCTGGCGGCGCTTTTCTCCCGAAGCGGCTTTACCGACGGCTACTTCACGGGTAAAATAGATAAAAGCATGGTGGGCGTGCGCACCGAGAGCGACAAGAACGCCCGTGTGCCGAAATTAAGCTTCCCACAGCCGTCACCCAAGGCGCCTATATGCTACGAAAGAGAAAAGATAACCCTGCCCGAGGGTCTGCCAAAGCCAAAGGGCAAGATGCCGCCTCCCGTCAGCTACTCTGCGCGCTTTTATAATAAGGACGCGGTATGCGGCGAGGATTTCTTCGATATAATCTATCTTCCTCTTTACGATTACAGCCCCGTGGCAAACGGCGTGCTGTTGCCACCGGTCATCCCGCCCTCCGAGTATGAGAAGGCGAGAAGGGCTCTTCTTGATGCGGTAAAGCAGGGCGCCAAGCACGTTATGGTACCGAACATCGGTGGGCTGGAGCTCGCCCGTGAGTGCGGCGCCGCCGTACACCTTGACTACCGCTTTAACGTGTATAATTCTCACTCCGCTCTGTACCTTGAGCAGTATGGCGAGGTGATGCTGTCCCCCGAGCTGACTATCCCGCAGATGCGTGATATCCCCGCTTACTCGGGTATAGTCTACGGACGCCTTCCCCTGATGACTTTGGAGCGTCTTACGGGCGCGAAGAAGCTCACCGACCGCAAGGGTGTCAGCTTCCCCGTTATCACCGAGGCGGGCAGAGAGTTGGTGGTAAACAGCGTGCCCATCTATATGGCAGACAAGGAAAACGATCTTAAGAGCGCAGGTCTCTGCCACCGTCACTTTATCTTCACCGTGGAAGACAAGCAGACGGTAAAGCGCATTATAAACGATTATAAAAATAAAGCCCCTGCAAAGGGCGCTTTCACAAGGATAAAAGCAAAATGAAAGAACTGATACTTGCCTCCGCATCCCCCAGGCGGAAGGAGATATTATCTACCTACCGTGACGATTTTCGAATAGTCGTTACCGACGCGGATGAGACTATGCCCGAGGGCACTCCCCCCGATATATTGGTCGCCGCACTTTCAGAGAGAAAGGCTCGTGCCGCACAGCCTCTGTGCGGCGAGGACGCGGTGATAATCGCATCCGACACGGTGGTCTACGCCGAGGGAGAAGTGTTAGGAAAACCTCATGACGGTGAGGATGCCCGACGAATGTTAAAAATGCTTCGCGGCGCCACCCACGAGGTATGGTCGGGGGTATGCGTTATCTCGGGAGATAAGTGCTCAGTTGGCGCAGAGTGTACCAAGGTGAAGATGGGTGATATTTCCGACCTGTCCATCGAGAGGTATATCGCTGACGGAGAACCCTTCGGCAAGGCAGGAGCGTACGCCATTCAGGGCAAGGCAGGTGTTTTCGTCACCGCTATAGAAGGCTCCTTCCAGAACGTGGTGGGCCTGCCCATCGTGACCCTTGACCGCCTGCTTCGGGAGGTAGGAGAGGAAGGCCTCATATGAGAGCAAAAGAGAGAATGACCGCCCTTATCGCACTGCTTGAGGAGCTTTATCCGTCAGCCCAGTGCGCGCTGAAGTACGAGGGCGACCCATGGAAGCTCCTTGTAATGGGCAGGCTGTCCGCCCAGTGCACCGACGCCCGCGTTAATGAGGTATGCGTTGAGCTCTTCCGAGAGCTGCCTACGGTATATGATTTTGCCGAGGCGGAGCTGACCCGCATAGAGGAGCTGATACGCCCTTGCGGCCTTTTTCGCATGAAGGCGCAGAATCTGCAGGACGCCGCACGGATGCTCATCACCGACTACGAGGGCAAGGTGCCCGATACTATGGAGGAGCTATTAAAGATACCCGGTATCGGACGCAAGATAGCAAATCTGCTTTTAGGTGACCTTTTCGGCAAGCCCGCTATAGTTGCGGACACCCATTGTATCCGTCTCTCGGGCCGCTTCGGCTTCGTACCAAAGGGCGAGAAAGACCCATACAAGGTGGAGCTTGCCCTTACAAAGATCACGCCCCCGGAAAAAAGCTCTGATTTTTGCCATCGCATCGTCTTTTTCGGCCGCGAGGTCTGCACCGCCCGCAGTCCCAAATGTGAGGTCTGCCCGGCAGTTAGTTTATGTAAGAGTAAGGGGGCTTTTTGAAAAAAGCCCCCTTTCCTATTGAAACATCAGTTCATCCGTCGCGCGGCGATGCACGCTCGGATTCACTGTGTTTCGGCTACCTCCTCGTCCGCCTTCATCTGCGCCTGTGGCAGCGGCGGACTGTGTCGCCCCCCAAAAACTTTCGAACAGGATCCTTTATTGGGTAGGGTGAGCATTCAAACTTGAACCCACCGCAAAGCGGAATATTTCGGCGCTTTTCGCTCCGCTCGCGCTTGTAAGGCGTAGGCATTACTGCGCACGATCGAAACAAAAATCCCTCGAAATCTCCTCGCTTTGCGGTCGAAGATTTTGGAAAGAGCGGATTTTTGTTCAGCCTAGGCACAAAACGCAGGAAATACTATATGTATTTCCGAGTATTTTAACGAAGGATGAGCGGAAATCCGCCTTCCCAAAACGGTGTTCAAGTTTGAATGCTCACCCTATGATAACAGAGATGTCAGAACATCTCTGTTTTTGTTTCGCGGTAGCGTGCACCTCCCCCAAGAGTGGTGGGAGGGGGACCATGCGTAGCATGGTAGAAGGGGTTGATGACATAGATAATAATTCTCTGTCTTTTTGTTTTCCTCAATTCTATTGTATTTATCGGCATTTTGTGGTAAACTAATACAGTTAGAAGGATAATAATACATTAGGAGAAATACAATGAAAAAGCTTAATAAGATCAATACCTTCGAGGGTGTTCGCGGCCCCGTCGTCACCATCGTAATGGACGGTATAGGACTGACTGCACCTACCGAAGGCAACGCAGTTTATCAGGCGTACACCCCTACCCTCGATATGCTTATGGCGAAGTATCCCTGCCTGCAGCTTAAGGCACACGGTACTGCTGTGGGTCTGCCCTCTGATGATGATATGGGTAACTCCGAGGTAGGCCACAACGCCCTGGGCGCAGGTCAGGTATTCAGCCAGGGTGCCAAGTTAGTCTCCGAGTCCATTGAGTCGGGCAAGATCTTCGCTTCCGACACCTGGCAGACCCTTACCGGTAACGTCAAGGATAACGGCTCTACCCTGCATTTCCTGGGTCTTTTCTCTGACGGTAACGTACACAGCCATATCGACCATCTGAAGGCTATGGTAGAGAGAGCCAAGGCTGACGGCATCAAGCGTGTTCGCGTACACATCCTCCTTGACGGACGTGACGTCGGCGAGACCTCTGCCCTTGACTACGTTCGCCCCTTCGAGGCATTCCTTGCCTCCCTTAACGACGCTGATTTTGACGCCTGCATCGCATCCGGCGGCGGACGTATGCAGATCACTATGGACCGTTACGAGGCTAACTGGTCTATGGTAGAGAAGGGCTGGCACACCCACGTGCTGGGCGAGGGAAGGACCTTCGCTTCCGCCGAGGAGGCTATCACCACCTACCGTGCAGAAAGCGGCGTTATCGACCAGGACCTTCCCGCCTTCGTTATTGCCAAGGACGGTAAGCCCGTAGGCTCCGTTGAGGACGGAGACAGCGTTATCTTCTTTAACTTCCGCGGCGACCGCGCTATCGAGATCAGTAAGACCTTCGACGATCCTGCGTTTGATAAGTTTGACCGCGTCCGTTACCCCAAGGTAATGTACGCAGGTATGCTTGAGTATGACGGCGATCTGCACATCCCCAACCGCTATCTGGTGAGCCCCCCCGAGATCACCAATACCATGAGTGAGTATTTGGTAGGCGAGGGCGTGAAGCAGGCGGCTATCTCCGAGACACAGAAGTACGGTCACGTTACCTATTTCTGGAACGGCAACAAGAGCGGTAAGTTCTCCGAGGAGCTTGAGACCTACTATGAGGTTCCCTCTGACATCGTTCCCTTTGAGCAGAGACCCTGGATGCAGTGCGCTCTTATCACCGATAAGCTTATCGAGTTCCTTGAGAGCGGAGAATATAAGTATTTAAGAGTAAACTACCCCAACGGCGACATGGTAGGCCACACAGGCAATCTGGCGGCTACCCGTTGCTCGGTCGAGGCGCTGGATATCCAGCTCGCACGTTTACTGCCCGTTATCGACCGCCTCGGCGGTGTGGCTCTTATCACCGCAGACCACGGTAACGCAGACGAGATGTACGAGGTGGACAAGAAGGGTAATGCCAAGTGCGGCTCTGACGGCAAGCCTAAGGCAAAGACCAGTCATACTCTCAACCCCGTTCCCTGCATCATCTACGATAACCACTATACCGATAAGTATACCGTAGTGAACGAGGGCAGCTACGGCCTTGCAAACGTAGCGGCTACCACCGTAAATCTGCTGGGCTACGAAGCTCCTTCCATGTGGGAAGCATCAATGATAAAGGTGAAGCAATAAAGAGTGTCCGAAAGGACACTCTTTAGTTTTATTCGCCTTTCGGCGAGTGCTATTGCTGCGCAGTTTTATTTGGACTAAAGTCCAAGTGATATTCGCTTCGCGAGCTTTGGGGCGAATAAAATATCACTAAAACCGAAGGTTTTAATATCACTTTTGATTTATCAAAAATATCACTCTGCGAGAAGCGCAGAATAACACTTTTATCCTTCCCCAAATAAAAACTCAAGCAACCTGAATTTCAGCCTATATCTTGGGCTTTCGTTATCTGTTATAAGGCGCACCTGACCTACCGTAAAGCCCGCGTCGATAAGCTCATCTCGGGGCTTTGCGGCGGAGGTGCAGAGAGTCGGAAAAAGCACGCACCACCAGTTCTGTCCTTGGCTCTTTCCCAGCATCACTTTAAGGGAAAGATATCTGCCTGCGGGCAGGCGCACCCCTTCGTATTCCCTGCGTGGATAGTATTCCTCGGTAAGGGAGAGGCTTACCGTATCCTGCGAGCCCTCTGCGCGCAGGACCTTCTCTGCCGTGGCGATTATCTCGGCCTCCCGCGCCCTTACCACCGCCTCTGCCTCTTCGCGGCTCTCGGTCTCTGCCATATCCTCGCTTAAGAGCGTGAGGACCGCGTCCCTCACCTGCAGCTTCAGCGCCTGATCCCCCTCCGAGTCGGAATTGGCGAGGATGTGCAGGCGCAGGGTCTTTTCGTAGATCTCTCTGTCCTCTGCGGTAGGCAGAATGGGCACTATTGCCGCCAAAATAAGTATGACTGAAGTAAAAATAATGATTTTTTTCACTTAAAAACTCACCTCGGCTTAATTGTGAGCCTCTATGGGTGCTTTTATTCACGTAAACACTTGAAAAATTAACAAATTTAGTGTATCCTATAGATAGTCTAATTTAGGAGTATAAAATGAATTTTCAGAAACAGCAACCCACACAGACCTTCTCTATAGCCCAGACCAGAGAGCTTGAGATGAAGCGCGCCCTGCAGGAAGTGTATATGGCGCTTTCGGAAAAGGGCTATAATCCCATCAACCAGATCGTGGGCTACATCATCTCCGAGGACCCCACCTACATCACCAACTACAAGAACGCACGTGGCATCATCCGTAAGATAGACGTGGACGAGCTTCTCAACGTGCTGGTGAAGAATTACCTGGGTATATGAGCTCAAGGGCGGTACTCGGCACCTTTGACGGTGTGCACCTTGGACACCGTGCGCTTTTTTCGCGCGCCGTTCGGCTGTGTGAGCATGACGGACTTACCCCCATTGCCATAGTCATTCACAGAGAGGGCGAGCTTATCACCGACCTTTCGGAAAGAGAACGCCTTATAAAGGAGACGGGCGTAAGTCGGGTAGAGGTGATACCCCTTGAGAGCATCCGTCACAAGAGCGCTGAGGAATTTATCGAATATATAAAGGAAGCCTACGACGTCACCGCCGCCCTCTGCGGCTACGATTTCCGCTTTGGTAAGGACAGGGTGGGCACGCCCGACACCCTTTGCGCCCTTTTACCCACCGAGGTGGTGCCCCAGCAGAGGTTAGCCGGTGTCACCGTCAGCTCCACGGCTATCCGCCTTGCCCTGAAGGAGGGACGGGTAGAGGACGCCGCGCGTCTGCTGGGACGGAGCTTTTCCCTTGAGGGCAAGGTTGCGCACGGCAAGCAGCTTGGCCGCACCCGCGGCTACCCCACCGCCAATATCCCTTATGAAAGCGGACGCTGTCCCTTACGGCGTGGGGTGTACTTCACCCGTGTAAAGACCGAGAGCGGAGAATATAACGCCGTCAGCAATCTTGGCACCTGCCCTACGGTTGGGGGAGGGTCGGATATGCTGGAAAGCTATCTTATGGGCTTTGACGGCTCGCTTTACGGGGAGATCATCTCGGTAGAGCTTCTGCATTTTCATCGTGACGAGATGCGCTTTTCCGATATAGATGCACTGTATACACAAATAAACGCCGACCTTAAGGCGGCGGAGGAATTTTTTGGGAGGATAAGATGAAGAGATTACTTTGCTTTGTTTTTTCCGCCCTTTTCCTTTGCCTGTCGGCTCTGCCCGTCGGCGCTATAGAGCCCGTAAAGGTAGAGAATACCGACTATGCCTTTATCTATAACCCCGTCTTTGACGAGGTGCTTTACGAGAGCAAGGCGGACAAGGTCATCTACCCCGCCTCTACGGTAAAGATAATGACCGGCATCATCGCCATCGAGTATTACGGCGAGCGCACGGATACGGTCATCACCATTACCGAGGAGGTATTAGAGCTCACCAGCGGAACCAAGCTCTCTTATAAATTGGGGGAGCGCCTCACGGTAGAGCAGCTGCTCTACGGACTTATCGTAGGTAACGCAAACGACGCCGCTTATGCCCTTGCCCTTTCCATCTGTCCTACTGTAGAGGAGTTCGTGGACCTGATGAATAAGAAGGCGAAGAGCCTCGGCGCCGAGGACACGGTATACGCCAACCCCACGGGCTATGACGACAATAAGGCGCAGACCACAGTCCGCGACCTTTCGAAGATAGCCGCCTACGCCGCGGGTATGAAGGACTTCATAAAGTATTCCCGCTGTGAGCGCTACGATATGGAGCCTACCAATATGGTGGGCATCAGAACAATCGCAAATAAGAACTGGCTGGTCTCCACATCCTACGTAGATAAGTATTTTCTGCCCTACGCAACGGGGCTTAACGCAGGCTATACCAAGAACGGCGGCGAGTGCTGCGTGGTTTCCGCCACCAAGGACGGCGTGTCCATCATAGCGGTGGTGATGAAGGCGCCTCATACCGAGACACCAACGGTGAACTATGCCTTCGAGGACGCGAAAAATATGCTGAAATGGGCGTTTTCCGCCTACGGATATCAGAAGGTGCTGGGCACCTCGGAGATAGTGTGCGAGATCCCCGTTTCCCTTTCTGCCGAGCACGACTACGTGGCGCTTCTTCCCGGTGAGGACGTGTATGCCTTCCTGCCCTCGGACATCGATGTGGAGGAGGATATAGAGCGCAGATACACCCTCTATGAGGAGAGCCTCACAGCGCCCTTCCCTGAGGGACGGGAGGTCGGCGTCATGACCCTGCACTACAACGGAGAGGAGATAGGCCGCGCGCCCCTTGTCACCAAGATGGCTATGGCGCGGTCAAGCGCCCTTGCCGCATGGACCTATATCAAGGGCGTGCTCACCAACATCTGGACGGTAGTGGTGGTCATCGCGCTTATTGTATTCCTCGGCTGTGTGATCCTTGCAAACGCTTATATGCGAGGCAGAAAAAAGAAATAAACACATAAAATGTGCAAAAGTGACAGAAGGATGTAAAAAAACGACAATAAACCGTGAAAAGCCTTGATATTCAAGGCTTTTTGCATTTTTTGAGTTTTCTTGAAAAATCCGATTTTTCCTCAAAAACACAACTTATTGTGTTTCGCTGATTGTCAAGTACTATATATTGTATAAAAAAGTTTTGCACATTAAAAAATGTTGATTTTGTGGAAAAATACCCTTGATAATACTGACTTTCGTGAGTTTTGCACATTTGAATGAACAACTTTTGCACAGCTTTTCCACAGTGAAAAAATTTTTTCCGCAGAAAGACCTATGAAATTCCGACGGCTTTTTATGAACAAAAAAGATATTGATTATGGTGGATATGTGTGTTATAATAAATTGAATAACTGTAATCGTATTCGGAGTGATAAAAATGGCAGAAAATAATGAATACAAAGAAAGTTTAGAAAAGACCATAGATACCCTTTTTACGGATAAGCCGGGCGCGCCCGTCTCCATAAAAAAGGCGGAGAGCGCCGTAAGGGTAGCTCCCAAGCCCACGGCAGTGCCCACGGTAAAGCCTGAGGTAAAGGCCGAGGAAAAGCCTGAGGAAAAGCCTGAGGAAAAGCCCGAGGTCAAGCCCGAGGCAAAGCCTGAGGAAAAGGCCGAGGCAAAGCCTGAGGAAAAGCCCGAGGTCAAGGCTGAAGCAAATCCCGAGGCAAAGGCTGAGGCGAAGCCCGAGGTCAAGAAGAACGTTCCTACCGCTAAGGCTCCCGTAAGAGCGAAGAAGGAGCCTAAGCCCGTTGAGAAGGAATCGGTATGGGTACACATAATGACCGTGTGCGCTCTTATCACCTGCCTCAGCATCGCGGGCGTTGCGGTGATAGCCTGCTTCTTCTATTTCGGTCCCGGCTCACCTGCCGCCGCAGGCAAGCCTATGGTTGCTTACTTCTCTATGATAATGTGCATCATCGCCTGCGCAGTTCTGGTGGGACTCACCATGGGCGCGGTGTTCGTGCTTCGAAAGATAGAGAAGGATATAAGAGAGATAAAATCTAAGCTGTAATTATGGATTACCCCATTCTTTTAAAAATAAATGACCCTAAAGATCTAAAGGCTCTTCCGCGAGAAGAGCTTTTTGTGCTGGCAGAGGAAATACGCGCTTTCTTATGTGACAAGGTCACCGAGAGGGGCGGACATCTGGCGTCAAACCTGGGTGTGGTGGAGCTTTCCCTGGCGCTTCACAGAGTATTTTCCACCCCCCACGACCGTATCGTCTTTGACGTGGGACACCAGAGCTACGTGCACAAGCTGCTGACGGGCAGACGTGATGCCTTTGACACCCTGCGTGTACCGGGTGGGCTCTCGGGCTTTACCAAGCGTAGCGAGAGCGAGCACGATGCCTTCGGCGCGGGCCACTCCTCCACCTCTATCAGTGCGGCATTGGGCCTTGCCGAGGCGGACAAGCTCTCGGGCTCGGATGCCTACACCGTGGCGGTGGTAGGGGACGGCGCCTACACGGGCGGTATGATACACGAGGCCTTAAATAACTGTAAAAGAGATCTGCGCCTTATCATCGTCCTTAATGAAAACGAGATGTCCATCTCGCAAAATACAGGTGGTTTTGCGGAGCAGATATCACGCATCCGCACCAGTAAGGGCTACTACAGCGCCAAGAGAAGGGTCATCCGCTTCTTACGTAAGATACCGTTCATCGGCCCACCCATCTACCGTTTTATCGGCGGAGTGAAGCAGCTTATGAAGAATGCGGTGTACGGCACTACCTACTTTGAGGAGCTGGGCCTTGAGTACTTCGGCCCCGTGGACGGAAACGACTACGAAAAGGTGGAGCGCCTACTGTATGAAGCAAAGCAGTCGGGCAGAGCAGGCATAGTGCATATAAAGACCACCAAGGGCAAGGGTTACGCCCCTGCCGAGACAGAGCCTGCCAAGTATCACGGCATTCCCCCTGCAGGAACGAGGTCGGTGCCCAACTTCTCCGGCAGGGTCGGAGAGACACTCACCGAGCTTGCCCGTGATAACGAGGATATCTGCGCTATTACCGCCGCCATGAGTGACGGAACCGGTCTGGAGCCCTTTGCCAAGGCGTATCCCAAGCGCTTTTACGACGTGGGCATCGCCGAGGAGCACGCGGTCACCTTTGCCGCAGGTCTTGCGGCGGGAGGCAAGCGGCCGTACTTCGCCGTTTACTCGTCCTTTTTGCAGAGGGCATACGATAACGTCCTTCACGACGTTGCCCTGCAGGGTCTTCCCGTGACCTTCTGCATCGACCGTGCCTCTCTCTCAGCAGGTGACGGCCCCACCCACCACGGTATATACGACGTTGCCATGTTGGGCACCGTGCCCGGCATGGAGCTGTACGCGCCCTGCACCTTTGAGAAGTTAGACAAGGTGCTCCGCGATACTTTGTCGGCGGAAGGCCCCGTGGCTATCAGGTACCCTAACGCAGGCGAGCTGGAGCTTTCCTGCTTTAAGGA
>JAZQCR010000039.1:0-4922 GCA_045546375.1 Eubacteriales bacterium
CCCAGAGACCCCCTGTAGCTCCGCCGCCAAAGAATCAGCCTCCCGTACCTCCCGTCCGTCAGCCCCAGGGCACTCCCCCTATACCGAATATGCCTCTGCAGGGCACAAACAGACCGAAGGTCAGCTCGGCTACCAGAGTAAGCCCCGCTGTTAAGGAAGAGATACTGGGCAGACCCCGCCGCGCTATGAGGAAGACCCCCGAGGAAGAGGGAAAGCCCGCAAAAAACAAGGTTATCAGCTCCTTCTCGGCAATGAACAGCCTTACCAAGAGCCTTATCTACATCGCCTGCGTTATGGTGGTCTCCATAATCTTAAGCGTGGTGATAATCACCAACGCCAACGACATCTTCGCCTTCGTGAAGGACGAAAAGACCGTCAGCCTCGAGATAGCGCCGGGCACCGACCTTGACGACCTGGCGGAAATGCTCAAGGACGAGGGGATAATAGAGCATAAGAACACCTTCAAGTTCTTTATCAAGTTCAGAAACAAGGCCTCCGACTCCTATTCACCCGGCACCTACACGGTCTCAAGCACCATGAGCTACGACCAGATAATCTCGGCTATCACACCTCGCATAGAGCGAGAGATGATACGTATCACCGTGCCCGAGGGCTACTCGGTAGACGAGATAATCGACCTTTTCGTAGAAAAGGGGATCGGCGAGAGAGAAAAATACGTTGACGTTATCAATAACGGCGACTTCAGCAACTACTGGTTTGTAAACGAGCTGCCCGAAAACCCTGACCGCTACTATCGCTTAGAGGGCTACCTCTTCCCCGACACCTATTATTTCTATACGGATATGAGCGAGGACACGGTCATCCGTAAGTTTTTGGACAACTTCGAGGGCAAGCTGACAAAGAAATACCGTGAGGCCATCGCCGCCAGCATCAATCCTATGACGGATAAGCCCTATACGGTGGACGAGATAGTCACCCTGGCGTCCATAATCCAGGCGGAGGGCAAGGAGCGCTCTGTGGTGCTCACAAGCGAAGACGGCAAGTCGTCGGGTAACTACATCGACTACGGCCTTATCTCGGGAGTATTCTTTAACCGTATGTCTTTGGGCAACCCAATGCGTCTGCAATCGGACGTTACCACCGCCTACGCTCTGATGACCGAGGGAAAGGCGGACGCCAAGCTCTCTGACTACACCAACCCCGAGTACACCAACCCCTATAATACCTACGCCCACAAGGGACTGCCCCCGGGAGCGGTCTGCAACCCCGGTCTTAACGCCATCTCCTTCGCCATGGAGCCGGATAGACTGACGGGCGAGCACTATTTCCTCTATTTCTGCGCTGATGCAAAGGGCAATACCCACTTCTTCAAAACAGAGGAGGAGCACAACGCCTTCGTTGCAAAGCTCAAGCAGGAAGCGGGGATAGAGTAGCGCGAAGCGCTACTCAGTGATATTCGCCTTCGGCGAGTGATATACACCTTCGGTGTGTGATATATCCGCTTCGCGGAAAGCCTCATCCACCGTGCTACGCACGGTCCCCCTTCCCCATCAGGGAAGGTGCGCGCTGCCGCGAACTAAAGAGATAATACAATATCTCTATCTGCAAACCCAAGTACAAAAACCCATTATAAAAGTTTTGAAGGGGTGCAGGGGAAACGTCCTGCCTTCCCCACTCGTGGGGAAGGTGGCACGGCGAAGCCGTGACGGATGAGGCCAAAAGTTTCCCCTGCAACAGAAAAAACCATGAACTACAAAACAGAATTTTTTAATGACATTAAAGTAACCGAGCTGCCCGAGGCGCCCCTTGACGCCCTGAACCCCGTCTGCCTGCAGGCGGCGGAGGAGGGAGCGGTGCTCCTTAAGAACGACGGCGTGCTCCCAATAAAAGAGGGCGAGAAGGTAGCCGTTTTCGGCAACGCGTCCCTTACCTACATCAAGAGCGGTACGGGCTCGGGAGGACGCGTGCGTCCCCCGTACTTAACCGACGTGCCCACAGAGCTCGGCAAGCTCCGTGAGCTTTACACCGAGCCCCTTGACTACTATAAAGAGTGGAAGGGCGGCCTTACGGACAAGGACTTTGCCATCTGGGACCGCATCCCCTGGTGTATCCCCGAGGCGGATATGCCCGAGGAGATAATAGAGCGCTCCGCCGAGAACGCCGAGGTCGCCGTTATGGTCATCGGCCGCTACGCAGGCGAGAACCGCGACAACGGCGCCGAGAAGGGCAGCTACTACCTGACCGACGAGGAAGACCGCCTTATGGGTCTTCTTTGCAAGCATTTCAAGAGGGTGGCTATCCTCTTAAACGTAGGCAACGTCATGGATATGTCCTGGGTGGAAAAGCACGACCCAGGCGCTATCATGTATATCTGGCAGGGCGGCCAGGAGGGCGGTCGCGCGGTGGCTAACCTCCTTTGCGGTATCGCCAACCCCTCGGGTAAGCTCACCGACACCATAGCACACAGCATAACCGACTACCCCTCGGACAGGTACTTCTACGACCAGGCGGCCACCTACTACGGCGAGGATATCTACGTAGGCTACCGCTACTTCGAGACCTTTGCACCCGAAAAGGTTCTTTACCCCTTCGGCTTTGGTCTTTCCTATACCGAGTTTAAGACAAGCCTTGAGTGCACCTACGAGGACTCGGGCTATATCACCGTCAGCGTGAAGGTGGAGAACGTAGGCGAGGTGGCAGGTAAAGAGGTTGTGGCCCTTTACTACGGCGCCCCCCAAGGATATTTAGGCAAGCCTCTTAAGAGCCTCTGCGCCTTTAGTAAGACCGAGCTCCTCGCGCCCGGAATGAGCGAGATAATGCTCCTTACCTTCCCCGTGGACGATATGGCGTCCTTTGACGACTCGGGCGTCACAGGGGAAAAGAACTGCTTCGTCTTAGAGGCAGGGGACTACCCCATCTATATGGGCACCGACGTGCGCTCCGCTACCCTCGTCTATACACATAACGAGCCTACCTTACGCGTAGTTTCCCGCCATGAGGAGCTGCTCACCCCCGTCAAGCCCTTTGACAGACTGCATCCCGCGGTAAATGGCGACAGGATAGAGGAGGCCTACGAGCCTACCCCCCTGCGCACCTACGATTACCACGCGCGCATCGCGGCGGAGCTGCCCCAGAGCCCCGAATATACAGGGGACAAGGGCATCAAGCTGGCCCACGTTGCCGAGGGCAAGGCGACTCTTGATGACTTCATCGCACAGCTCTCCGACTATCAGCTCACCCTGCTCTGTAAGGGCGAGGGTATGAACTCCCCCAAGGTGCAGACGGGTACCGGATGCGCCTATGCAGGTCACACAGACGAGCTCCGTGACTTCGGCATCCCCGTAGTTTGCGGCACAGACGGCCCCAGCGGTGTGAGGATGGAGGGCGGCGGCCTTTCCACCTCTATTCCCGTAGGCACTCAGCTTGCCTGCACCTGGAATACACCTCTTATGGAAGAGCTCCACGAGCTTCTGGGCGTTGAGGCATTTGCCTATAAGATAGACACCCTGCTCTCACCGGGTATCAATATCCACCGCCATCCCTTAAACGGCCGTAACTTCGAGTACTACTCGGAGGATCCCTTCCTGACCGGCAGATTCGCCGCCGCGGCCTGCAGAGGCTTTGAGAGCTGCGGCCTTACCATGACCGTCAAGCACTTTATCTGCAATAACCGCGAGACCGACCGCTATAATCTGGACTCGGTCGTCTCCGCCCGCGCTATCCGCGAGATATACGCAAAGGGCTTTGAGATGGCTGTAAAAGAGGGCGGCGCTCGGGCTATTATGACAAGCTATAATCCCGTCAACGGCATATGGACTGCCTCAAACTACGACCTGTGCACCAAGCTCCTGCGTGATGACTGGGGCTACGAGGGCTTTGTGATGACCGACTGGTGGGCAGGCTGTCACGACGATAATAACGAGCCCGACTATATGGCCTGGTCCTATATGGTGCGCGCCCAGAACGACGTCTATATGGTGTGCGCCGACGCGGTGCTTGCCGCCGACGACCTGATGGATGCACTGAAGTGCGGCCGCATCACCCGAGGTCAGCTTGCAAGGTGCGTGAAGAACCTTCTGCGCTACGTGCTCCGCACCCCTGCTCTGGTCCGTGAGGCGAGAGGTGAGAACATCCGCCTTTTGGGCCTCGCCGAGAAGGCTGATGAGCTTACCACCGTAGTGGAAAAGACCGAGGTCAAGAGCGACGACGTGTTCGTCCTGGAGCGTGACCATAAGGGCGTGGTGCTCCTTACCGTCACCTACTCCTGCAACGGCCCTAAGCTGGCGCAGATACCCGTCTCCTTTATGGTGGGCAACAGCACCGCTATCACCCTTGCCGTGACAAATACCGAGGGCGGCACTCTCACCCTTATGCGTGAGACTAACCTGCCTCCCAATCCTCACTGCAAGCTGGTCTTCCCCGACACAGTCAAGGTAGAGAAGATCGTTATAAAAGAATAGATTACTTGAGGGGAACCCTTTTCGTGAAAAGGGTTCCCCTCAAACTCCCTTCCCCAAAGCTTCCAAACAGGGTTTTTATTTGGGTCTGCGAATAGAGATGAGATAACATCTTATATCCGTAGGGACCGCCGTCCCCTACAAGAGTTTCATCACAGAGATATTGCAGGCGGCAATATCAAATCCGTAGGGTGCGGCGCCCTCGACGCACCGAATATAAAGAAACGACAGAGATGTTCTTACACCTCTGTCATAAATCAATTTGCCAAGTTAACCAAAATCGTGTCTGCCGCCGGCGTGCAGACCCTCCCGCTCAAAAAGGCAAACAAGCTCTTCTACTTTTTTGAAGCATTCGGGGTCGTCGATAGTGTCATCCCTTACGATCTTTTGTATTTCGCATAGTATCTCATAGCATTTTCCGTTTACTATCTTAACAAGCTCCTCAGCCTCGAAGCTGCAATTCACTTGAATGTCCCCGCCCCTCACTGCGGCAAGTAATAATTC
>JAZQCR010000040.1:0-38268 GCA_045546375.1 Eubacteriales bacterium
ATGAGGAAAGCAGAAACTTATCGAGTCTGCACGATAGAAGAACAAAATCAAAAAGCAGAGTACTTTGGTACTCTGCTTTTTGATTGGCAATACAGAACAATAATGATGCATATATTAAAATAAGCTTTGCGAAAGCAAAGCTACCCTAACTTATTCCTTATTCACTATTACTTATTACTTTCCAAAAATCGACAAGTCCTTTTAGGGAATAGTGAAGAAGGAATAGGTAATAAGTAAAATCGACAAGATTCTGTCGAACCTTGTCGATTTTTGGTGCTCCTGCGGAGAATCGAACTCCGGACACCATGATTAAAAGTCATGTGCTCTACCGGCTGAGCTACAGGGGCATTTTAGTACCGTGATATGATACCACAGTTTGCCACTTTTGTCAATAGTTTTTACACTCTAAAAGCAAATTATACAATGACATCACAGCCGCAGGACAAATACTCAAGACAAGGCAACTTTCCTTTTAATTCCCTGTACTGCTCCGCTCCGGTACAGTGGCAGGTGTAATAAAAGCAGTCCGTTTTCATCTGCGCCGCCTTTACCGCCAGTTCATCTGCATCGGTTATCTTTGAAAAATGAAATCCGCCCATCAGCACGTGGGGTGAAAACCACTCTGCTATATTCGCTACCCCATTATGAGAGCAACCGCTGAAAAGCACCCTTCTCCCTTTTTCCTCTATCTGCAGATACTGCTCGTGACGGAAATCATCGGGTATAAATCTGCCATCCTCCTTGCGGGTGAGCCCGTAGGCGCTGAAGGAGTAGGGCTTTTGTCTGCCCTCGGGGAGGTAGAGCGTCATACCGTCAGCTATCTTCATACCGTCGCAGGTATATATAAAGCGCCGGTTACCATTTAGGGCGGGGGCCAATCCAATGTACTTCTCCGTGCCGTTATAATGCTCTCCGAAGGCGTGAGGATTCACGTATACGGGGGCTTTTTTATTTATTTCAAGAAAGTGTGGGAGCCCACCTCCGTGGTCATAATGGCCGTGAGAGAGCACGGCTATATCCACCGCAGACAGATCAACCCCAAGCCGCTTTGCATTTCGCGCAAAAAGCTCGGTCTGCCCCATATCGAAGAGCACCTTCAGCCCATTCGCCTCGATATAGAGCGAGAGACCGTGCTCCGACTCTATATCGGCTCTATTTGCAGTATTTTCACATAAGCATACTATCCTCATAAGCTGATTATATCACAAAAACAGATTTATTACCATAACTTATTATAATTGATTTTAATTAACAAAAGTGCTATAATTATAAAAGACTTGTAAAAAGAAGGCGATTTTTTGAACAGCACGGACTTATACTACAAAAAAATGACCGAAAGCCCCCTGGCGAAGCTGATAATCACCCTGGGCATACCCACCACTCTCTCTATGCTGGTGACCAACATCTACAACATGGCGGACACCTACTTCGTGGGCACCCTCGGCAAGAGCGCTCAGGCGGCTACGGGCATACTTTTTACCCTGCAGGCAATAATTCAGGCAATAGCCTTTATGCTGGGGCAGGGCTCGGGCACTATGGTGTCAAAGGCACTTGCCGATAAAGATAAGCGCGAGGCGGGAGAGTACGTCTCCACCGGATTTTTCACGGGTATCTTCTTCGGTACGCTGATGAGCGTAGTCTGCCTTTTATTTCTCGAACCGTTACTCTACACCCTGGGCAGTACCGATACCATCCTCCCCTACGCCAAACAGTATGGTGGGTGCGTGCTCGCAACCTGTCCTATTATGATAGGCTCCTTCGTCCTAAATAACAACCTTCGCTATGAGGGTATGGCTTTCTACTCTATGATAGGTCTGGTGTCGGGCGGACTCTTAAATATCCTGGGCGACTTCCTGCTGGTGGATAACGTCCTTCATTTAGGCGTGCTGGGCGCGGGTATCGCTACCGCCGTCTCCCAGGTCATCAGCTTTAGCCTGCTCCTTTATTTCCATCACACAAGGGCGCAGGGTAAGATCAGCCTTAAGTATATAAGCCGTAAATTTGATACGTACAAGCACATCTGCACCGTGGGCTTCCCCGCACTTATCCGCCAGGGTCTGGCTTCTCTTTCGGGCGGTATCCTCAATAATCTGACACGCCCATTCGGGGATGCCGCCATCGCCGCTATGAGCGTAGCAAACCGCGTTTCTGCCTTCATTATGTGCGTCGGCCTCGGAGTAGGTCAGGGCTATCAGCCTGTAGCATCCTTTAACTATCAGGCAAAGAGATACGACCGCGTAAAGAAGGGTCTGCTCATCACCATGGGTGTGGGCTTCTGCCTTATTATCCTCTTAGTAGTGCCCGGTATCATCTTCGCAGAGCCCATAGCCCACGCCTTCCAGAAGGATCCCGAGGTAATAAAGATCGCTATCCCTGCCATCAGATACGCCTGCGTGGGTACTACCTTCCTATGTCTGTCGGTGCCGGTAAATATGCTCTATCAGAGCATCAGAAAGCCGCTGATGTCCTCCTTCTTATCACTTCTGCGCTCGGGACTGATGCTGATCCCCGTGCTGTATCTTACTACTTGGCTTTGGGGGCTTACGGGCGTACAAATGTCTCAGCCTTTAGCGGACGTGCTCACGGGACTTACCAGTATACCATTTATCATCGCTTTCCTTCGCAAGAGGGATGAGGATATGCACTAAAAAACCTTGAGAGCTGATAGCTCTCAAGGTTTTTATCATTTATTATATCTCGGATTGACAAGCTCACGCCAAGCCAGATCCCCTCTGTCAAGGGCCAGGATCAGCACCTCTGCCGTTGCGATATTCGTCGCTAAGGGGACGTTATTCTTATCACACATAAGCAGCAGCTTCTCATCTACCGCGCGGACGTACTTATTCTCGTTAAGAGCGGTAGTATCTCGGAAGAAAAGTAAAAGGTCGATCTCATCGTACTCGATGCGGCCCAACAGCTGCTCTTCGCCGCCGACGGTGCCCGCCATCAGGCAGTCTACCTGAAGGCCCGTTGCTTCCGCTATCAGCTTACCCGTTGTACCCGTAGCACAGAGGTCGTGCTTGGAAAGTATGCCGCAGTAGGCGATACAAAACTGGGTCATAAGCTCTTTTTTGTTGTCGTCTGCCATTATTGCTATTTGCATTGTTTTCTCCCCTTTACATCAGTTTTTTTCTGGATATTTTTTTGAAGCCCTTAAAGAGGCTCACCTGCTCTCCGTCAATACGCTTCGCTATATTGATAAAGGCTGCTGCCACGTTGTGTGTGTCCTTTCCGCCTGCCAGACGCCCGTGTTCCTGGGCCCTCGCAAATGCGGCATCGTAGGGTATAACGCCCAAGAGACGCAGATAGGTCCTGTCGATTATATCTATAACTCCTGCACGCTCACCTCGGGAAATGCCCTTATGATCGGTGGTGTCATAATTATTGATTATAAGGCGCATATTGGTAACGCCCTTTTCCTCAAGCTGTCTTGCGGTGTGCTCTGCCGCGCGGATGGTGGACGGGCCGTGGGATGCCACGATAAGCGCCGCGTCTGCAACCGAGCAGGCCAGCGCGAAGGGATAGCCTATATCACCCGGAGTATCCACTATGATATAGTCGTATTTGCCGCCGTCGCGTATCTCACATACAGCCGCCTTAAAGGCATCTGCGTCAACGGTACGCTCTGTAGTATAGGGTGCGGCGATAAAATGAAGACCGTCGCAACCCGGGTACTTTATCACGGCGCGCTCCACGGGCACGCCCCCCGTTACGTCTGAGATATCGTAAAGCGCCTTATCCTCAACACCGAGGATAAGATCAAGACATCTCATACCGAGATCCAGGTCGATAAGCAATACCCGCTTACCTAACCGCGCCAGGGTATGGCCGAGGTTTGCCGCAACGGTACTTTTGCCCACACCGCCCTTACAGGAGGTGATCATCAATATCCTGCACACACTCAACGCTCGACGTCCCCTTTCGTTATTATATTTATAATACCACAAAACCGCCCTTCGGTCAATTACATTTGCAACAAAATATAATGTTTTTTATTGACACCCCCCATATGAGGGTGGTATAATTTGGATAACGATATTTTTATTAAGGAAGATAAAACAAATGGCGGGTCAATCCCTGTTAAAAAGAAAAGGAATCGTCATCTCTCCAAAGGTCTATTTCGTTGATGCTATGAACGGCATGGCACAGGGCCTTTTCGCCTCTCTTCTGATGGGCACTATCTTAAAGACCTTGGCTACGTATATCGGAATGCTGAAGGGTAAGGTGTTCGTAGACTTTGCTCTCTTTCTTCTGAGCATCAGCACCGCCGCCTCAGCCGTCCAGGGTGCCGCCATCGGCGTGGGTATCGCCGTGGCGCTGAAAAGCCCCGTTTTGGTCACCGCATGTGCTGCCGTTGTCGGACATTTCGCAAATTCTCACTGCGGCGCGGGTCCTCTCGGAGTTTTCGTGGCTGTCATTGCCGCCTGCGAGCTTGGTAAGCTGGTCTCAAAGGAAACGAAGGTAGACATTTTGGTCACTCCTCTTACCACGCTTATAACAGGCTTTGCCGTAGCTCACCTGACCTGTCCCTATATCGCAGTCGCCATGAAATGGCTGGGCAATTTCCTTAACGAAGCGACGAATATGCATCCCTTCTCTATGGGTATAATAATCTCCGTGGTAGTGGGTATCGTCCTCACTCTGCCCATCTCCAGCGCCGCCATCTGCGGCTCTATAGGCATCGCGGGTATCGCAGGCGGAGCCGCCCTTGCAGGTTGCTGTGCTCAAATGGTGGGCTTTGCCGTTTCCAGCTACCGTGAGAACGGCGTAAACGGCCTGGTCTCTCAAGGCATCGGCACCTCTATGCTCCAGATGCCCAACATAGTGCGCTATCCGCTCATATGGCTGCCGCCCACGCTGGCTGCGGCGGTCACCGGCCCTATCGCTACTATGGTATTTAAGTTAGAGTGCTCGGGCATCAACGCAGGTATGGGTACCTGCGGACTGACCGGGCCTATCGGAGCTATAAACGATATGACCGCCTCCGGTAAGCTGGACGTTGTGGGCTGGATAGGTCTTTTGCTTGTTTGCATTGTGCTGCCCGCAGTTCTGTCCCTCATCATCAGCGAGGGAATGAGAAAAACAGGTCTTATAAAACAGGGTCAGATGACCCTCGAGGGATAAAATGGATAATAACATAGACGTAAATCTTCAAAACGAAACACCGGTGAAGCCAAAGAAGGTCCTAAAACCGCTTGAACTACTCGATATAAAGCCCACACATATTATGCTCTTCTCCTTCCTGATGCCCTTCGTCATTTGCCTGGTGGTCTTTTTGGTGGCCGGCTTCTACCCCTTAGGCACCAAGCAGATCATCGTCACCGACTTCTGGCATCAGTACTTCCCCATCATCCGCGAGCTGCGTGAGACTATACTCGAGGGCGGTTCTCTCCTTTGGAACTGGCACTCCGGGTTGGGCACCAACTTCCTTGCCATGTTAGGCTACTACGGAGCAAGCCCTCTCAATCTGCTGACCCTCTTGATGCCCGAGAGCTTTCTGCAGTTGGGCGTCACCCTTATCGTCTTTATCAAGATAGGTCTTTGCGGTCTTTTCTTTAGTGTATTTTTGATGAAGGCATTCGAGCGCCGTGATATCTCGGTGATATTCTTCTCCTGTCTTTACGCTACCTGCGCCTGCGTTATGGGTTATTTCTGGAATCTGATGTGGCTTGATTCCATCGCGCTTTTCCCTCTCGTAGTCTTAGGCGTAATATTGCTCATCCGCGACAGAAAGCCGCTTTTATACACCGTCAGCCTGGCGCTGGCACTCCTCTTTAACTATTATATCGGAGTTTATATCTGTATCGCCGTTCTGCTCCTCTCGGCCTGCACGGTAGTGATAACCTGGAGTTCCCTTAAGGACGCTATACTTGCGTTCTTCCGTACGGTCGTCCATTCCGCTATAGGAATAGGCATTACAGCTGTTTTGCTTCTCCCCTCCTACCTTGCCCTGCAGAACAGCTATTACGCCGTAAATTCCAGCGTTGGCGAAACCCTGTGGAACGGCAAAGCGTCACAGTTCCTCTCGGCGCTTTTCCCTTACCAGTTTCCTAATACCAAGGACTTAGTTACCCCTAATCTGTGCTGCGGCCTTGTCTGTGTTTTCCTTTTTGTGCTCTTCTTATGCAGTAACGCAAAGATAAGAGAGAAGATCTGCTCTTCCCTTATACTGGGAGTGCTGTTCTTCAGCTTCCTCTACAGACCCCTTGACTATCTGTGGAACGGCGCACACTACGTAAACCAGATCCCCTTCCGCTACTCCTTCATCTTCTCCTTCGTGCTTATCGCGTGCGCCTACAGGGCCTACTGCCTGATGCATAAGACCGACCTTTTCAGCATCGGCGCTTCCCTTCTTATGACTGCCATAGTGGCGTGCCTTATGTATCAGTACCTTGCGACGTATATCATCGTCCTCTGCGTGGTAACGGCTCTTGTGTATGCAGTGATACTGATCCTTTATAATTCGGGCGTTACAGGTCCCAAGCTCACAAGCGGACTTATGTGCGGTGTTATCGCCGTTGAATGCGCCGTGGCAGGCGCCTTCGGTTTCTCCGGCTATTCGGACTACGTATCCTACCGCGAGCATTCCGAGGATATCAATTACCTCTTTGACAGCGTGGCAGACGGCACCTTCTACCGCGAAGAAATGACTAATACAAAGACCCTGAACGATCCTCTTTTCTACGGCTATAACGGCGTCAGTCAGTTCTCCTCCAGCGCAAACGGAAGGATCTCCGCTTATCTTAAGACAATGGGCGTCGGCGGTAATCCCGCAGGAAACAGATACGCCTACTATCAGTCAACTCCGTTAATGAACTCGTCTTTAGCCGTCAAGTACCTTGTCTCAAAGGCCGGCACAAAGATGAAGGATATGTCACTCTCCAAGGTGAACGCATCAGGCGAATGCGTCTTATATGAAAACAAATATTTTCTGCCCATAGCGTACACAGTAAACGGAGATGTTGACGAAGACAAGTTCCTTGACTACAGACCCTTCGAAAACCAGAATCAGCTCTTCACCGCTATGACGGGAATAAACGAGAAGCTCTTCACCACTCACTCTATAAATATGCCTGCCACCGCCACCGGAGGTAACATAGACGGCGGCAACGGCAGCTACAAGTATACCCAGACCGGTGAGAAGATCACCCTTCGCTTCGAGATAGAATGCCAGCGTGACGGACTCTATTATTTCTACCCCAGGATCAGGGACGCAGGAAACGTAGCCGTAGCGGAAGGCGCGGTGTGGGTGTACTTCAACGCTAAACACACCCAGGCGGCGGTGCTCCCCGCAGGCTACCGCAAGGCAGGTGAGAAGATAATCATCTCCACCACCATGACCAGCGACGGCGAGCCTCACAATGCTTTCCTAAGCTGTGCCGTTATGGATCAGCAGGTGTTCGAAAAGGGCTACAGCATCCTCTCAAGCGGCTCTATGACGGATATCACCCATACGGATACCTCCATATCGGGTAAGGTCAACGCCGAAAAGGATGGCACCCTCCTCTACACCTCCATCCCTTACGAAAAGGGCTGGCGCGCCTACGTTGACGGCAAAGAGGCGGACATTTCGCCCTATGCGGACACCTTCGTATCCGTTAGTCTCACCGAAGGCGAGCATACCGTGGAATTTAAATACACTCCCGACGGCTTCGTCACAGGCGCCGTCGTCACGGTGGTCTCCATCGCCCTCTGTGCGCTCAGCGCCTACCTCTACCCTAAGTATCACAAGCGTAAGAAAGAAAAGGACGCCGCAGAGGCATAAACAAAAAACACTTGCTAACGCAAGTGTTTTTTGTTTATGCCGATTCTATTGTCGTAAGGCAGGGCTCGTTTACCTTTATGGCATTGGCCTTTCTATACTCTTCGTACGCCTCGTTGAATTCTCTTCCCCGAAGTGCACTCTCAATGTCTTCCTTCCACTTTACGTTCTCGGAAACGCAGAATACAAGGTGGTAACCTACCTCCGTCTTAACAAGTCCAACGTCGCCTGTCTTTCTGTCCTCTGCAAAGAGCCAGTCGCCGTATTCCTCGTATAACGACTCCTTCGCGGCACCCTCAATGAGGCCGCCCTTAGGCGCAGAGCCGTAATCCGTGCTATGCTCCTTGGCCGCCTCCGCAAACTCCTCTTCGGTCAGTCCGCCTTCGTTAAGAGTAGCGAGGAGCTCCTCCGCCTTTTTCTTTGCCTCTTCATCGGTCATACCGCCCTCGTTATTCACCCTAAAGAGAATATGACGCGAGTCCTTGATTATAGACTCGTTAAGTGAGGGCGCACTAACTATAAAGCAAACGCCGTACACGCCGCCGTTTTCGTTGTAGTAGGCCTTTGTCTGCGAATCTTCGCGAAGGAAATCGCCTTCCTCATCCGCCTCAAAGAGCCACTGAGCCATAGCACCGGCAGAACTGTATCCGTATCCCTCTTTGAGCGTAGCGCTCAAGGTGACCTCTATATCCTTATCGGAAAGGCCCAACTGCTCACGGCAGTAGTCCTCGATAATATCCGTATACTCCTGCTCGTTTGCCGCAAGGACCAGCTTATCAGCCGTTTCCTTTGCCACGGTTTTTGCCGCCTCTATTTCTTCGACGGTGGCGCCCGGCTCGGTCGCTACCCTGACGACGTAATATCTGTAATCACAGCGATAATAGTTAAGTGCGTTCTTTCGGCACTCCTCAAGGATCTGCTCGTCGGTGTAGGTGAGGTTTTCGCGTGTATACTCATTCATCTTCAAAGAGAGCCTCTGAAGCTCAAGGCAAAAACGCATATCATCCTCGGTAACCCCTGCGCCGTAGTTTTCTTCTATCATCTCGTCCACACTCATGCCGTTCTTCTCAGCAGCGGAATGCAGATTAGCGATATTCTTGTCTACCTCGGCCCTCTCACTCTCATCAAGTGAGACGCCTGCCGCCTTAGCCGCCTCACAAAGAGTCAGCAGCTCCGATATCTTTTCCACCGTGCTGTCTACATAGTGATCGTGCCAGGTATAACCCGCCTTATCACCCATAGCGCACTCCTGCTCGCTTAAAGGAATATCGGTGGAATAGCCCATTTGCTCGCTATATCCGCTTGAGGCTGCAACGACCATATTATAGAAAAAGGTAAACTGTTCACGCGTCAGACTGTAGCTGTCTGATGACATAGTCCAGCTTGTGTCAATGGGCTTGACGGGTGCTTTATTACCGCACCCGCCCAAAACCGTTATAAGTGCCAATATCAGTACCGCTATTCTCGCAGTATTCTTCATCCTTCCAATGCCTCCGCATCGATCCATATCGCCGCACGCACTCCGCGAACGTGGTCAACAGCGCTTCCGTAATAGCTGACGTAGCCGTTCTCGGATACACAAGCACCGTAGCTGTTGGAATAGCCGGGAGTCCTGAGCCACCATACCGAGCCTGCACCGTCAACGTTGACAGCGCCCTTGGACTCGGCAAATTCGGTAGCAGTAGCGGCATTGCCATTGAGCAGATCCGCATACTTCTCATATTCCTCACCGGATAAGAGGAATACACTGTCCTTCGTTTCCTTACCGCCGTCGATGCTCTCGCCCTTCTGGTTAACGTGCTCGGGGTTATCCGAGTTTGCGTTCTCGGTCAGGATAACGTGCGCTCGCTCCTCTTCGGTAAACGCGTTATTCAAGAAGGTATTGTTAAGCCACTTGCGCAAGGAACAGTTGCTCCAATAAGCAGCCTTGCCGCCCTCGTTATACTCCTTGGCAAAGATAACGTCACGGGTTATGAGCAACAGCTTTCCGTCCTCGTTGGCAAGAACGGTCCACTCGAGAGCCTCCTTCTTTGCATCGGGGTCCTCGGCCTTTCTGAATGCACCGAACTCTACGCTCTGACCGGGCAGAGCAACTCCGGGATGCTCGTCAAAGATCTCTTCCGCTCTGTCGGCGCTGTCCTTATAGTCGCCCATATCGAGGAAGGCGCGGTACGCCTCAAGATACTCTCCGTCCTCAAGGTACTTTTCCGCCTTCTTGTACTTATTTGCGGGATTGATCACCAGGGTTATCAAAAGGGTGATGCCCACAGCCAGTACGATAACGCCTGCCACAGAGAGCCTTACGATCATTCTGATCTTTTTTCTTCTCTTTTCTGCCGCAAGGGCAGCCGCTCTCTCTGCAAGTATGTTTTCTCTCTTTGCCTGAGCCTTATGCTTTAAGTCATCGGCGTCACGCCAGCCGGGTACTTCGCCGAATATCTCGGATGCCTCGGTCAGCTGATCGGGATCATCGCTCTCAAAAAGGACGTATGCCTTATCGTAGATAGCATCCCTTCTTGCGTCCTCCGCTAACTGCTCGCACTCTTCGCTGAGCTTTGCGCTGTCTCTGAAGTCGCCTAATCTCTTAAATGTACCTGCAACGGTCTTGTATGCGGACTCGCTCTTTGCCTCTTTCATCCGCTTGCAGGTGGATTCATAAAGAGAGACCTTCTCCTTCAGTGCGTTGCGATCTCTTATATGCTTATTATAGCCCTCGAGCTCGGCGCGTAATTCATGGGTGCCGTAACGGCACGCTTTTTCATAATTGGGATCGGCGTCAAAGGGCTCTGCGAGGTTAGCCAGATCCTCTCTGCGCTTGGCCTTCTGCGACATTAGGAGCTTTATCAGATATGCGTCAGCATTCTCGGGATCAACGTCCAGCACCTGCTCACAGTTTTCGTCAGCACGCTTATAGTCGCCGTCCTCCGCAAAGATGAAGGCGCGCTTTAGAAGCACGGTCACGTTGGTACCGCCCACGACTGCCGCCTCGTGAACCACGGGTTCATCCTTGTGAAGTATCTTCTTGATACCGCGGATCAGGTCCTGCATAAAGCCGAGCTTGCTCATATCCTGCGCCTGCAGATGAGCAAATTCCCTTGGCAGGTCGTAGGGATCCATATCCTTATATGCAGGGATAAGCATCCTTCCCGAATCGTTCTTGGTAAGGGCAAGAAATCTTGACCACTCGTTACGGACCCATACCGCCTCGAAGTACTCGGGCTTGGTGCCTAACACCACCATAACCTTCGCTGAATTCAAAGCAGCGAAGATGTAAGGCTCGTAGGCGCTTCCCAGCTTGCTCTCAAGGGTGATACGGGCAAAAAATACGTTAAAGCCCTCTGCCACCAGCTGATGGTACAGATCGTTTGCAAGAACGCTGTCGTGAGTACGCTCGCCGCTTTCATCAGTTTCCTTATAGCAGATGAAGACGTCGAAGGGCTTTTCCTTCTGGGAAATGGCGAGGATACCCTTATGTATCTCGTCGATGGCCTTTGCCTCTGACTCATAGACCTCGCGCTGAAGGTCGTCTGCCTTCTCGATCGCCGCCTTGTAGTCCTCATCCCCGAAGATGGAGGTGAACTGGGACCTATGTATGGTGGGGACACGCTTGCCCGAGGCAGGGTCCTCAACGTACTCTATTCCGAAGCGACAGAGCACCAGCGACCAGTACGCCTCCGCGTCGCTTGCGTCCTCGTTTAATATCTGCTCGTAAATAGACGCCGCTTTATCAAACTCGTTTAAACGTCTGAAATGCCCTGCTCTGTCATAAAGGTTGGCACGGTGCTCGTCATTCAGTCTTGGAAGGGTCTGTGAAGCGCCACAGTAGTCGCAGGTCGCAACGCTTGCTCCGTCAACCACCTCAAGGTTGGCGCCACACATTTTACACTTAAAAATTGACATATTTACAGCCTCTTACTTGATAAGTTTACAGGTTTTGTTTCTGTCGCCGATAAGAATGACGATCTCGTCAGCCAAGCGCTTTGCCTCGCCGAGATCCTTTGCGGCAACGGCGTTTGCAAATGCGTTAAAGCGTACGCTTATCTGTCCCTCAACGCTTGAGAGTGCATCCGAGCTCATGGGGTCGGAATAGCGCACCGCCTCGTATACCTTCTTCGCCTCGGCGGAAAGCTCGGGGGTCGCGGCTCTCGCGATCACGCCCTCTGCGTTAACGGTAAGGCTCTTGATAAAGAGGGTCTTATCCTTGATATTCTTGTCATGCCCCTCAACGTAGGAGGCAACGGCAACGCCCTTGACCACCGCAACTATGTTATAAAGCAGGGGAACGATGCAGATGAGGGTCGCAAGCCATATGGGAAGGATGTTTACGATCATGCAAACAGAGCCTACAGACAGCATTATCGCCAGCACCGAATAACCGATGCCCACTAAGGGCGCACGGTAAAAGATCTTTTCCGCACTGCCCGTGCCGAGAGCATAAAAGGCACAGCCAAGCTGGATAACAAAGCCCAGCATAATGAATCCGTAGCCTATCCAGCCGCCTTCCTCAAGTCGGTCTATATTCCACTCGGGCAAAAAGGTGCACAGATTGAATATGGCGACTGCTATCGCCCACAGGATGAAATAAAACTTAAAGCTTTTCTTTAACATTGCTCTTCACCTCACAGCTTTTCGCCGCACTCAAGGCAGAACTTCGCACCCTCGGGCAGGGTGGAGCCGCACTTGGGACACGCGCTTATAAACTTATGTCCGCACTCGGGGCAGAACTTGCCTTTTAAAACGGTCTTTCCGCACTGAGGGCACACTACCGTGCCTGCAGGAGCAGTCACCACCGCCTCACCGCACTCAAGGCAGAATTTAGCGCCCTCGGGAAGCGGTGCACCGCACTTGGCACAGGGGGTGATGGCAGCGGCAACGCCTGCTGCGGCACCGGATGCAGGAACGGCAGAGTTGACAGCGCCGTTCATCATACCGCCTACCATTCCGCCGACGGCACCGCCGACTCCTGCCATAGTGCCGAGTCCGACGCCCATATTGGTAAACTGACCTACCGACTCGTTGCGGGCAACCTCACTTGCCACGTCAAAGCCGCGTTCCTGCTGATAGGTGTAGCCTTCCTGCGCACGCTTGGTGGCAAGAGCCTGGCTCTCGATAACGGTCTTCTGTGCATCGGTATGCGCGTGGATAAGCTCTGTCTTCTGCTGAAGCTCCGCCTCTGCGATGTCGGCATACTGACGGAAGTGCAGTTCCTTGAATCTCTCGTACTGTCTCTCGCCGTCAGGCTTGGCGATATTTGTAACGAAGAAACGCTCGAGGCTGACACCGTAATCGGCGAAATCGCCCTTAAGCATTGAAAGCAAGGTGTCAGAAAAGAGGATAAGCTTTTCATCTATCTCGAAGATGCTGATAGAATGCATCTTCATGGCCTGAGCTATGTAGGTCTTCACCTTAGTCATAAGGAAAGCGCGGAAGTGGGACACCAGCTTCGCCTGACTGAGCGCGCTCTCGGTACCTACCAGCTTTAATAAAAGCTTTCTTGACTCGTCTACACGCAGGCTCATCTCACCGCTGGCACCGATAGCAAGGGGGAAGCCATACTTGGGATCCATATACTGTACCTTGCTGTCCGTACCCCACTTTATCTGCATCTGCTCGGTCTTGTTGATAAAATAGACCTCGCAGTGGAAGGGCGTCTTATCACCCGTCAGGCGGTTAAGGAGCTTCCCGAGCAGAGGAAGGTTCTGTGTCTCCAGGGTATGACGGCCCGGCCCGAAAAGGTCCAGCGCCTGACCGTTCATAAAGAAGATCGCCTCCTGGCTTTCGTGAACTATAAGCTGTGTAAGAGAATCAAAGTCCTCACAGGGATGCTTCCAGATGAAGGTACTGTTATCACCCTCGTACTGGATTACTTTTACTTTATCAGATGCCATTATTCTGTCCTCTTTCACTATATATTTTAATTAGAATATACCAATTTAAAGTATACACTAAAAAGGGACAAAAAGCAATACAAATAGCAAAAAAACGACCGTTTCCGATCGTTTAATTACCTTTTCTTATCATGCTCATAAAGGCGTCTGCTCCCTGCCCTCTGTAGGCGTAGCAACGCGGGATACCAAGGTCGGTCTGCTTCTGCCAGGGTCTGAGTCGGCGAGCGAGATATCCGAAGTCGAAGTACTCCTTCGCTATCTCCCTTACCCTACCGTCACAGTCGCCGAAGGGATAGGCTACGGAATCGCACTCCACACCCGTTATCTCGGTGATCCTTTCCTTGGACACGGCAAACTCCGCCCTTATCTCATCCTCGTCAAGCTCGGTCAGGCGGGGATGGCTCACCGTGTGAGAGCCGAACCTCACACATCCGCTTTCTGCCATCTCCCTCATCTGCTCTTCACTTAAATAGCCCGGCTTTCCTATGCTGTCAACTATCACGAAGACAGTCGCCTTGCCGCCGCACCGCTTAAGTATCGGGAACATATCGGTATAATTATCCTCGTATCCGTCGTCAAAGGTGATGACCACGGTCTTTTCCGAGCTTTTCTCATACTCGTCGGCAAAAAGATAGGTGTAGCCCGCCTCGTTCAGCGCCGTAAGATGCGCCTCAAACTCATGGGGAGAAACGAAGAGCGCCTCCTGCGTCTCATTGGTGACCCGGTCGGATATCAGATGATACATGACTCCAACGGGCTCACACTTTCCTGTAACGAGATCAAGCAGTCTGTCGCCAAAAAGGTATAAGAGCACCGAAATAAGCAACAGAAGGAGCGCAACCGCACCCCACAGCAGATATTTACGACGTACAGTACTCTTATTTATTATCATTTATATCGATTATGTTGCCTTCACCTATGACTATCTGTCCGTTCTCAAACCTTCCCGAATAGACTTCGCCTCCCGAAAGGGTATAGGTTCCCTTGCCGTGCATATCACCTGCTACGAACTCACCCTCGTACTTATCGCCGTTGGCAAAAACATAGGTACCTTTGCCCTCACGCAGGTTTGCTTTGTATTCACCGGTGTACATATCTCCGTTTGCATAGAGGTAAACGCCGTTACCTTCCATCTTATCGGCAACGTATTCGCCCGTATACGTATCTCCGTTTGCAAAGGCATAGCTACCCTTGCCCTCACGGTGTCCGTTAACAAAGCCCCCCTCGTAGGTACTGCCGTCGGAATAGGTCGCCTTTCCCTCACCGTGGAATTTGCCGTCCGCAAAATCGCCAACGTAAACAGCGCCGTCATTATAGGTATAGATGCATTCGGCGCCGTCCGAGCCGTCACCCGACATAAGGTCGTTTTCAAAGGTACCCTCGTATCTGTCGCCGTTTGCAAAAACCAACATACCGCGTCCGTGCCGAAAAACACGGTTCAGAAATCCGCGGTATATATCTCCGTTATCATAGGTTATCACGTGCATACCGGAGCCCTCCTCAGAGGTCTCTATCCTGCCTACCTTGTCGGCGTAGGCGGCGATGCCCTTAATAACTCTGTCACCTTCGTCAAGCTCACCGACGAATCTGGCAGTAGTTCCCCCGTCTCCCTCAAGGGTGTACTTAATAAACCTCACACCCTCGGGCAGCTCGCCTCCCTCTATCTCATCACAGTTTCTGCAGAAGCGTATATCATCATATCCCGTTTCCACAAAAGCGTGCTCGCATTCCGTCACCGGGTCGGTAGCAGGAGACGGATCGGTATCCGTACCCTTTTCGGTGCAACCCGCAAAAGTAAGGCAAAGCAATGCCAAAACGGCAGAAATATATTGTTTTCCGTTCATTTACACCTCTATGTGCTAAAGACCGCGGAATCGCGGTCTTTAGGCGTGATACAATTTCTTTGTCTGATATTTCGGCTCGCAGGTCAAGTTGATACCTAACTTACGGAAGGTCTGCTCGTCCACGCGGGAGAGTATCACAGTGGAGTGAGCCTCAAGACCGCGGAGATTAGTGACCTGATCGAGAGCCCTGCGTGCCATATCGTCGGTAGCGGCGCAGATAGACAGCGCCACCAATACCTCGTCGGTATGCAGACGGGGATTGTGATTACCGAGGGCATCGGTCTTCATACGCTGGATAGGCTCGATGATGGTGGGGGAAAGCAGCTTCACCTCGTCGGGGATGTCTGCCAGCACCTTTAATACGTTTAAAAGCATAGAGGAACTGGAGCCAAGAAGAGATGAGGTCCTGCCCGTGATTATCCGTCCGTCGGAAAGCTCTATAGCAGTAGCGGGGCCGTCGGTGGCCTCTGCCTTTTCGTTTGCGGCGGCGGCAACGGGACGGTCGGCCACGGTGATACCGAGCTGATTCATCAGAAGCTCTATCTTCGTGACCTCTGCCTGCTCGCCCATACCCTGACGCATAGAGCAAAGAGCGTTGTAATAACGGCGGAGCACCTCTTGGTTTGCCGCCTCGCGGCAGACCTGATCGTCACAGATAGCATTCCCCGCCATATTAACGCCCATATCGGTAGGGCTCTTATAGGGTGAGGTGCCCAGGATGCGCTCCATCATAGCGTTGAGCACAGGGAAGATCTCTATATCTCTGTTATAGTTAATGGCAGTTTTGCCGTAGGCCTCTAAATGAAAGGGGTCTATCATATTCACGTCGCTGAGGTCGGCTGTTGCCGCCTCGTAGGCTACGTTTACAGGATGCTTTAAGGGAATATTCCATATAGGGAAGGTCTCAAATTTAGCGTAACCCGCCTTGACACCGCGCTTGTATTCGTGGTAAAGCTGGGAGAGACAGGTAGCCATCTTACCGCTGCAGGGACCGGGGCCGGTGACCACCACCAGCTTACGTGTGGTCTCGATATAATCGTTCTTACCGAAGCCCCCGTCGCTTACGATAAGGGGCAGATTAGAGGGATAGTCGGCTATAGGATAGTGACGGTAGACCTTGATGCCAAGATTCTTGAGTCTCTTCTCAAATGCCTGTGCCAGAGGCTGACCTGTATAGAAGGTAATGACCACGCTTCCCACGTAAAGCCCTATACCGCGGAAAGCGTCGATAAGGCGCAAGGTGTCAAGGTCGTAGGTGATGCCTAAGTCTCCGCGGCGCTTATTTTTCTCGATGGCGTCCGCGTTGATGGCGATGACTATCTCCGCATCGTCCTTAAGATTTAAGAGCATCTTCACCTTGGCGTCGGGCTCAAAGCCGGGCAGAACTCTTGACGCGTGAAAATCGTCAAAAAGCTTGCCTCCGAACTCCATGTAAAGCTTGTCGCCGAACATCTCGATACGGTCGCGGATGTTCTGTGACTGCAGTCTTATATATTCAGCGTTGTCAAAGCCTATCTTAGCCATTTCGTTACCTTCCGTTGCTTTTATAAAAACATATATAGTATACCAAATTTATATATTTCTTTCAAGGGGATTTATAAAAAACATCACGGAAATTTCCGTGATGTTTTATCCTAAGAACTACCAATATAAACGATATATGTTTTTTCAACATTTTTCGCTTCATCATTGTCCCTCTAAATTATTTTTCTCCACTGCTATCAACGAAAATCCAAAAGTATCTATCCCTTCCAGATCCGCTTTTTCCATCTCCAAAATATGGCATGATATGGTTTCTTTTGTGCCATTTTTTGCGTCAAGATTGGCATAACCAGTTGTATCTTCCCTCGGTTCAATATCCATATGAACACATATTTCAGAACCATTTTTTGTTACCGACTTAATGCTATTCACAAAAAACACTACAACCATGATATTTTCCGAAAAATACTTTTCATCATAGCTTTGCGATTTCGGCAAATTTTCGAACATTGACTCCGAAAGTAGATCGTCCCAATAAACAAATCCATTTACGAACGTTTCATATTGGCTATATGACGAAATCACATTAATTTTCAAAAATCTGCTACGTCTATCATAATACGGCGCATTCGCAACATTAAATTCCACATCAGGTCCGGCAGCGAATCTGAATGATTTTACAAGCTCGCAACTATGCGTATAATCAACACCCTCCCCTGCCATTGGAGTGTCTCTTGCTACAATGTTGTACACGATTTCAGGCTCCGTGGGCTCAGGATCTGTGGGCTCAGGCTCGGTCGGCTCAGGCTCGGTCGGCTCAGGCTCGGTCGGCTCAGGCTCGGTGGGTGCAGGCTCGGTCGGCTCAGGCTCGGTGGGTGCAGGCTCCGTGGGCTCAAGCTCGGTAGGCTTAGGTTCCGTAGGCTCTGTCACTGTATCCGAGGGTTCTGTATTTTCCGTCGGTTCTGTGGGTTCCGGATTTTCCGTAGGTTCTGTATTTTCCGTCATTTCGGTGTTCTCAGTGAGCTCTGTCGATTCGGTAGATTCCGTTTCTGACGTGCCCTCTGTGGCGGATACGTGGATATCGTTACCGTCGCCGTCCTCACCCTCTACAGGCACGGTCATAAAGCACACTACCAGCACTACGCACGCCAAGGCAAAAGAGACAAAGACCCATAAAGCAGGCTTTTTGTAATTTAGCACACCCTTTATTCTGACGGCAAGACTGCGCTGGCTGAATGACCATCCGCCGGTAGTCTCCCTTCTCGTTGAATAGGTGAGAAGCGCGTGGGCATACGCCTTTCTTATCTCGGTGCCGTTCCTCTTTAGGACCCTCTCGTCGCAGGCCATCTCGGTATCACGGCTGTACAGCATAAATGACAACCAAACAAGAGGATTATACCAATGAACGGCGAGGACGGCAAAGGCCAGCACCTTCCATATATGGTCGCCGCGCTCGATATGCGCCCTCTCGTGTATGAGTATATAGTGCTCGTTATCGCCATCTGTGCTTGAGGGCAGTATTATACGCGGACGGATGACTCCCATGACGAAGGGGGACTTAACGTCGTCACAAAGAAATACTCCCTTTTCCTTCTCGTAACGGACACGGGTCTTCAGCCGCAGGCGGACGTCGCCGGCGGTCAGATATATGACCATACATGCCATACCGACTAACCACACTATACTTCCGTAGCGAACAATGATATCCTTTACCTCCGTCTTAAGCGAGGTATCGGTATCCACCGCGTCGGAGGTTACCGTATTTGATGCGGGAGGTGCTACGGGCACGCTCACACCCGGCGTCACCGATACGGGAGGCAGTTCCTCACCGTCTTTGCCACCGTCGGTGACAGGCGCACCGTTATTACCCCCAACGTTAATATCCGTGTCGGTATCGCCGCCTGAATTGGTATCCGTATCGGGCGTACCCTTATCCCCTCCTACGTTTATGCCCGAATCGATGATAGGTGCTTTGTGGGGCTGTGTATCCGTGATGGGAACATCAGCCACTACCTTTTCCGCCGTCACGCTCTCTGCCACGGGCAACAGACTGAGCTCTAATGGGATATTAACGGGTATAAGCATACGCAGAGCTACAAGCCCCCACAGAATGCAGATGATAGACCTATTATATCTCTTGAATATAAAGCGCGTTAGAATGACTGCAGCAATAAGGATACTGCCGTTGATACTAACGTTCAAAAAAGACATAAAGATCTCTTTCATTATTTATCCTCACAGTCATCGATAAGCGCGCGCAGAGCCGCCGCCTGCTCACGCGTCAGCTTCTCATCCTTGGCAAATGCGGCGATAAACGCAGGCAAAGAGCCCTCAAACTCCTCGTTTACCACGCGTTTGCTGCGTGCTGTAAAGTACTCTTTCCTATTTAAGATAGAGGTAACTGTACCGTTATCATTTCTGAATATTCCCTTTTCGCAGATGCGGCGAAGCACCGTATAAGTAGTAGACTTATGCCAGTTTAATGCCTCCGCGGCAAGCTTACATAATTTAGCGGACGTAACGGGCTCGTTCTCCCATATTATCTCCGCAAATTTAAATTCAAGTGCTCCTAACTGAATCTCGCTCATTGTTAAATTCTCCTTTAAAATGAGTTTATCGGGTGTAAACACCCACTATTATTTTACACTCAGTAAACGCATTTGTCAACACATAAATTCAAAAAATGTTCGAAAGCTCACGCAATGCGTCACATTTTATTAACAAATTTATTGACAGACTCTTTACAAAATGATATAATCAAATTGCAGACAGGTCTGCAAATAAATATTTTTAAGAAAAGGAGCAAAACAATGAAAAAGTTATTGGCAATTTCCCTCGTTTTGGTAATGGTTCTTTCCATGTTCACATCTTGCGGAATGGACGGCAAGTACGTTGGCGAGATGGAGGAAGGCGGCATGACCGTGAAAATGATCCTCGAGATCAAGGGCGACAAGGTCGAGCTGAAGGTCGATGAGGACTCTTTCATTGAAGCTGTCAAGAAGCAGGCTGAGGCAGAAGGCATCTCCTACGAGCAGTACCTGGAGTTGACCGAGATGACCGAGGATGAGCTCAAAGAGAGCATCAAAGAAGAGATGAACTTCTCCGGTAAGATCGATACCAAGAAGAGCGTTATCATCATCGATGATGAAGAGACCGAATACAAGAAGGATGGCAAGAAGATCATCATCAATCCCGGTGAGGACGAAGAAGTAGTATTCGAGAAAAAGTGATCAATACGTAAAAAAGCTCCGATCGGAGCTTTTTTATTTTTTCTTTTTCTTTACCGAATAGCCGAAGGAGCCTATCTTCTTGCCCTGGGCAAAATACTGACCGTGGGCATAGGAGGCGAGGGCGCACTTCTCTATATGGAACTTACCCTTCTCGTCGATATATCGCTCGTCCACGTTCACGGCTACTATATCAGCCATAAACATATCGTGTGTGCCCAGAGGGATGATGTCCGTCACCTTACACTCAATGGAAACGGGGGACTCCGCCACCATAGGGCAGGAGACGATGCTTGCCTTTTCCCGCGTTAGGTGACACGCCTCGAATTTATCCACGTCCTTGCCGCTCTTCACACCGCAAAAGTCGATAGAGCGGATGATATGAGAGGATGGCAGATTTATTACAAATTCACCGCTTTTCTTTATCATCTCGTATGAGTGCCGCTGGGGGCGCACGGAGATATAGGTCTTTGCAGGCTCGGAATTCAGTATTCCCGTCCAGGCAATAGTGATGAGATTATCTTTCTCGCCGTCCGAGCAGGAGATAAGTGCAGGGGGCACAGGCGCAAGCAGCGTGCCCGCCTTCCATGTTACCTTTGACATATTTTACCTCTAAAATTTCGTTTTATATATTATATTCCCTTTTTCCGACTTTGACAAGGGAGTTTTTTAGCCCAGGTCAGGCGTATCCACGCTGACAAGAACGGGTTTCTCGTATCCGTCGGTCTCGAAAACGAGTATCTCGTTGTCCCCCTGGTGCAAGAGAGGCGCAGGGATATACATGGTGGAAGCAGGGGCGACCCCCGTGTAGTACCTGCCGATATTAAAGCCGTTTACCACGATGAAGCCCTTATTAAGCGCCGTAGTATTCACGAAGGTGTCACAGGGTGTTCCCTCAACATGCAGATTACCGCGAAGGAATGCAGGCCCCTTGAAGCCGTCGTTCTTATTATAAGTAATGCCGGAAAGCTCCTCCATGGTCATGGGGTACATCTCCCAGCCGTAGAGGTACTGAAGCCCCAGACGCGCGCTGTGGATAAGACCCTTGCGGTTATCCTCCATCTTATCGCCGTAGTTTACCCTACCCATATTTTCTATAAGCAGGTCTACACGCACACTACCGCCCTCGGGCACGGTGATACGCACCTCATCATCCCTGCGGTCGCGCTCCTTGATGCCGCGCAGTTCTCCGTCAACGAAGATATGCACGCGGTCACGGATGGGGGATATGATAAGGGGTTCGTTATTTATCTGATAGTTGATATGAGTGGTATAGAGGGTGTAGCCGAAATCAGCACCAAGCTCCTCCATAGTAAGGGGGAAGGCGCTCTCGTGCTTTTCGCTGATAGTGTCGAGGCAGGAGAAGATATCCGCGCTCTCGGTAAGTGCTATCTCGCCGTACGCCGCCTTGGGTGAGTCGGCAACGTCCACGGGAGGCAGCTTTCCTGCGTACTTTTCATTTACCGCACGGACTGCCCAGAATCTGGGCGCTAAGTCACCCGACTCGGTGAGCATAGCATCGTAGTCGTAGCTGGTGGTCTGAGGCAGATATTTATCATAATAGTTAGCGCCGTTATTGAAGGCAAAGTTGGTACCGCCGCAGAACATATAGAAGTTGACCGAGCCCCCTGCGTCCAGCATACCGTCGTATAGCTCGGCTACGTCGTCAGGCTCACGGCGGTGGTGAGGAGTATAGAGGGAGTCAAACCATCCCTCCCAGAACTCTGCACACATACAGGGCATATCGGGATTAAGGCGCTTCATAGTAGCAAAATTTGCTTGCCATCCACTGCCGAAATTACCCGTAGCCAGCACGCCCGGTATAGAACCCGCACCCATACGAAGCTCGGAGGGACCGTCAGAGGTGAAGAGCAAAGTGTCGATACCGCTCTTTTTATAGTAGTCGGCTAAATGAGTGAGATATTTCTTATCGTTACCGTAGGAGCCGTACTCGTTCTCCACCTGCACCATAAGGATATTTCCTCCGTTGGTGATAAGGCGAGGATGAAGTATCTCAAATATCTTGTCGAGATATCTCTCCTCCTTCTCAAGGAAGAGGGGATCGTAACAGCGGATGCGCATATTGGGATAGTTTAGTAGCCACGAGGGCAGGCCTCCGAAGTCCCACTCGGCGCAGATATAGGGGCCGGGACGGACTATGGCATAGAGACCAAGCTCTGCGGCAAGGTCAAGAAAATGCGCAAGATCCAGCATACCTGTGAAGTCGAACTGCCCTTCTTTTCTCTCGTGAAGGTTCCAACAGGTATAGGTCTCAACCGTATTAAAGCCCGCCGCACGCAGCTTCATTAAGCGGTCGCGCCAGTAGCCTCTTACGTGCCTAAAATAGTGGATGGATCCGCTTCGTATTTGAAAAGGCTCTCCGTCAAGGTAAAAGCCGTCTTTGTCGTATGTTAAAATGCTCATTTTGAATATTCCTTCTTTTTACTGCTTTTATTATATAGCAAATAATGTTTATTTGCAATAACAAATAATGCAGGTTAACGACTGTTGACTTTTAGCATTCATTGTGGTATCATAATATTGTAAAAATGAACAAAAAATGAAATTTTCGCAACGATTCAGCTTTTGCTGATAAAAATATTTTGTTGAAAGGAAGTTATATTATGGACGAGAACAAATTAAACAGCGTTGAAAACGAGGCTCTTAACAAAATGAGCCACGGCCTCAAGGAGATCTGGAAGATAATCATCTTCTGCTGCGTAGGCTGGCTGATGATCACCGTGGGCATCAAGTTTACTCCCCTGATCGCTATCTTAGGTGCGCTCGTTATCTCCGTCCCCTCTGTTATCGCAGTTAGAAAATACGGCTTTAAAAATATTTTTAACTACGATTATCAGATAGTCACCACCTATGCCGACGGACACAAGACCTACGACGTGGATCTGGGCGGTAAGCTTGGCATGATGGTAATTCAGCTCATCGGCACCATTATCCTTGGCGTCATCGTTACTCCCATTCGCTACATAGCATACTGCATCCAGTTTAATTCCGGATGCAAGAAGCTCGACTGGAAGCCCGATTTCAAAGAGGGCATCCTCCTTCCCACCGCAGTGGGCGTAGGTACCTTCGTGCTGGGCCTCATCCTCGCAAATATTTTTTAAATAGCATAACAAAAAGCCTGCATCTGCAGGCTTTTGTTATATAACCTTGTACCCTTCTGCCTCTACCACCTTGGCAAGGGCTTCGGCGGTGATGTCGCTACGTTGCACCTTCCCCAAGCGGGGGAAGGGGGACCGACGGTGATGCAACAACGTCACTATGATGATAGAATAATCCCGTCGGTGGATGAGGATGATCAAAGCGGATTTTTGCCATAGGCAAAAATCATCCGTTTTTTCTTGAATGAATAAGGTCGATTTCCGTCTGTTGACGGAAATCTGCATTGCCGAATCCTCATTCGTCTTCGCCTACGGCGAATCCACCTTCCCCTTTAACCAAAGGGGAAGGCAAGTCGGTCGATTTCCGCATAACGCGGAAATCTGCAACGATTATACTCATCCGTCACGCCTTACGGCGCGCCACCTTCCCTTACTTAGGGAAGGTGCGGGAAGCGCTGAATTATTTTGATAATTTCTCAACATAACATATGGCAAGTAACAAAAAGCCGATGCGTTGCATCGGCTTTTTGTTATATTACTCTGTACCCTTCTGCCTCTACCACCTTGGCAAGGGCTTCGGCGGATATATCACCGCACAGCTTGATTACCGCGGTACCGCTCTCGTGGCTGACCTCTGCTGACTCTACCTCGGGCAGGGCCTCCAGCACCTTCTTGACTCTGCCTGAGCAGTGGGTGCACATCATTCCTTCGATCTTAAGTGTGATCTCCATTTTCTTTTTCTCCTTTATGTTTAATTTAAATAGATTCAGTCTTAGGGCGTTGCTGACCACGCAGAAGCTGGAAAGGCTCATTGCCGCCGCACCGAACATGGGATTAAGCTCCCAACCGAGCAAGGGTATAAAAGCACCTGCCGCAAGAGGGATGCCCAGAGCGTTATAGAAGAACGCCCAGAATAAGTTCTCGTGTATATTACGCAGGGTGGCTCGGGACAGGCGGATAGCGCCCACCACGTCGGTCAGCCGTGAGTGCATCAGCACCACGTCCGCCGCGTCGATGGCAACGTCCGTGCCCGCACCTATGGCGATACCCACGTCAGCCGCAGTAAGGGCGGGCGCGTCGTTTATACCGTCACCCACCATAGCCACCTTGCCTTCTTCTGCAAGGGTACGGATGACCTGCTCCTTGCCGTCGGGTAGCACCCCTGCTATCACCTCGTCGATACCCGCATTTGCGGCGACGGCGCGAGCGGTGCGCTCATTATCCCCCGTTAGCATAACTACGCGAAGTCCCATATCACGCAGAGCCTTTACCGCCTGCGCACTATCCGCCTTCACTCTGTCCGCCACGGCGATAACGCCCAGCAGCTCACCGTCAAGGGCGAAGGCAAGGGGGGTCTTCCCTTCCTCGGAAAGACGGCGGGATGCCTCTATGATATTCTCGGGGATAGAGATATTCTCGCTCATATATTTTAGGCTTCCGCCGAGAAGGGCCTTACCCTCAAGGGTGCCGCGCACGCCGTTACCCGCAAGTGCCGCGAAGTCCTCTGCCGCGGGATATGTGATGCCCTTCCCTTGGCAGTATCTGACTACCGCACGTGCAAGAGGATGCTCGCTCTTTACCTCAAGGGCGTATGCCACGGAGAGCAGCTTCTCTTCATCCTCCGTGATAATATCCGTCACCTCGGGCTGACCCTCGGTGACAGTGCCCGTCTTATCGAGGGCCACTATCTTCACTCTGCCCGTTTCCTCAAGGGAGATGGCACTCTTAAAGAGTATACCGTTCTTGGCGCCCACACCGCTTCCAACCATAATGGCAACAGGTGTGGCAAGACCAAGGGCGCAGGGACAGCTGATAACAAGGACGGAGATACCGCGGGCTATGGCAAAGCCGAAGCTTTCACCCACTATAAGCCAAGCCGCCGTAGCAATAATGGCGATAGTAATAACAATGGGGACGAAGATGCCCGAGACCTTATCTGCTATCTTGGCGATAGGTGCCTTTGTGGCGGAGGCGTCCTCCACCATCTTGATTATCTTGGATAGGGTGGTGTCCTCCCCTACCTCCGTGGCCTCACAGCGAAGAAAGCCCGAGGTGTTGAGGGTAGCGGCGTATACGCGACCGCCCACCGCCTTGTCTACGGGGATGCTCTCACCTGTAAGGGCAGATTCATTTACCGCGCTCTCACCTTCAAGCACCACGCCGTCCACCGGGATATTCTCACCGGGTCGTACTATGAATATATCACCCTTTATAACGTCCGTAATATCCACCGTGACCTCTTTACCCTCACGGATAACGGTAGCGCTCTTCGGCGCTAAGCTCATAAGGGATCGCAGAGCGTCGGTGGTCTTACCCTTGGAACGGGACTCTAACATCTTACCTACTGTGATAAGGGCAAGGATCATGGCCGCGGACTCAAAGTACAGATCGTGCAGTCCGTGGTGCTCACCCATTATCATAGTGTAAAGGGTGTAGGTGCTGTACACGAATGCCGCGCCAGAGCCCAGAGCCACCAGGCTGTCCATATTAGGTGAGCGGTGGATAAGCGCCGTAAAGCCGCTTATAAAGAAGCGCTGATTTATCACCATAACCATGGCGGCAAGCAAAAGCTGGGTAAGAGCATTTGCTATTGGATAGTCCGCGATAAAGGCGGGCACGGGCCAGCCCCACATGGTGTGGCCCATGGAGATATACATAAGAAGTGCTAAAAAGACAAGGGATGATATCAGCCTGCGCACAAGTGCAGGGGTCGCCTTATCCTCTATTGCTTCTTCTTTTTTGTTTTCTTTTTTCGCGCCCTTAAGGGTAGCGCCGTAGCCTGCCTTTTCCACAGCAGAAATGACCGCCTCGGCTGTGACAGTGCCCTCCACCGACATATCTCCGGTCAAGAGGTTCACCGAGCAGACCTCAACGCCCTCGAGCGTACCTACCGCCTTTTCCACTCTGGCAGAGCAGGCGGCACAGCTCATACCTGTTACTTTATACTGTTGCATCGTTTCACCTCATCAGCTTGGCAAGGAGCGCCACCAGCTCGTCTACCTTGCCGTCATCCCCCTGCGCCATGCCCTCGGCAACGCAGGTCTTGATATGGGCGGAAAGGAGCTCGCGGTTAAAGGAGCTCAGCGCCGCTCCTGCCGCCGCCACCTGTGTGATGACGTCGGTGCAGTAGGCGTCAGCCTCTATCATACCGCGGATACCGCGTATCTGTCCCTCTATACGGTTGAGGCGGTTGATAAGCGCCTTTTTCTCCTCTTCCGTTCTCTTTTTAGTCTTGCCCTGACATGGGCATTTATTATCGTTCATATCATTCTCCTATACCCCCAGGGGGTATATTTATTATATAATAGGTTTATGGATATGTCAAGAGGAATCACAAAAGAAACGTCTCTACCCGTAGGGGGCGGCGCCCTCGATGTCCCGTTTACAGCGATGAAGCTATATTAAAACATTAACTCTGTTGCGGGACGTCGTAGGGGTTCCCGAAGCGAGCGTAGCCGAGCTTTGGGGTTCGCGTCGTTGGCGCCGTCCCCTACAAGATTACCTTAATCGCTCATAAAATCTCCGTGATATCGTAGCACAATACACTCACCAAAGAAAAAGCCCCGCACAAGGCGGGGCGAGAAATTACTCCAACGCGTTTTTCTTGAGTGCAATATATTCTTCATCATTTCCAAAGAACTTGTCAAATGACACAAGTATTGATTCATAAGGAATACCCGAAATGTATTCCTCCATCGCTTCTCTGTCCTCCACATTTGCAAAATACAACGGATTGCGTGCGGAAATATGATAGTCCTGATCATGGTCTTCGGAATTGATTTGTGTGCCAAAACGGAATACCTGCCTAATTGCTTCCATACAATTCTCTTTATCTTCGAGTTTTCTGTAATTATGAGCAAGTGCCAGTGCGGCAAAAAATTTATGAGCAGAATAAAAATCACAACACCCATCATCAAAAAACAGACAGCAGTTTCAAATGAAGTTTTCCAAACGCCACTGATTCAGAATATTTGCCTACTTCAGCCAATCTTGACGTAAGCACCTGTAAAGTTAAATCTGCGGCCAACCAACAGTGATACAGATTCTGTTCTGTAAATTGCAATAAGGCAGAATCGTTGTGTTCGTATCCGTAAGTAGTAGCTATCCCGACAACTCTGAAAAAGTAATTCTCCGCACTGATTTTTTGTACAGCATCAAGGGCTTTGGCATATTCTCCGATTTCCCCATAAATACGCGTCAGCATATTGAGAGCGCTATCCACCTTTTTTACATTTCCGCAGGTATCGACTACTTCTGTGCAGAGCTTGATCGCCTTTTCCACCGCCGCCTTGCGCTCATCCTCATCCTTAGACATACGGTTGACCATGGATAACGAGAACGCAAGAGAGATCTTAAGATCCGGGCTGTTTGGATATCTCTCAAGCCCTTCGCTGATTATCTCGATCTCCTTATACGTATCATGGCTGTCATCCGCCGCCGAGATGATCTTCTTTACCTCGTCCTCATAACTATTCAGATGAAAGCCGAAGAGCCTGTCTATAGATACTCCGAAATAATCGGCGATCATGGGAAAAAGGCTCACATCGGGAGCGCACATATCATTCTCCCATTTTGACACAGACTGCTCGGATACGCCCAGCTTTTCTGCAAGCTCGGTTTGAGTTATCTTCCTTGCTTTACGAAGGGTATATATATTTGTTCCTATACTCATAATAATATCTCCTTTAATATTTCTCCGTGATCACTGTAATGATTATACTACAAGAGTTTCCGTTTTCCAACATATCAAAAGGAGATTTTTTACTGGCAAAAGACAACCGTTGGTTGTATTCGCAAAAAGAAGCATCATTCCGATGCTTCTTTTTTGGTAAATACATATTCCCCATTTTCGTGTGTCACGGTTACCGAATCGCCTGCGCCGAACTTGCCCGAGAGCATCTCGGCGGAGAAGGCATCCTCTATCTTGCGCTGTATCTCACGGCGAAGGGGTCTGGCGCCGTACACAGGGTCAAAGCCCTCCTTGGCAAGTGCCTCACACATGCCCTCACCGAAGGTGATGTCCACTCCGATAGAGCGGATGCGTTCGGCGATAGTACCAAGCATTATCTCTGCGATCTTGCCTATCTCCTCGTCGGTGAGCTTATTAAAGACGATTATCTCGTCGATACGGTTAAGGAACTCGGGGCGGAAGGTATCCTTCAACGCCTTCATAGCCTTTTCCCTGATATCCGTCTGATCGCTTCCCTCACCGAAGCCAAGAGAACGAGAGGTGGCAGTTAGAGCCGATGCGCCCACGTTACTTGTCATAATGATGACCGTGTTCTTGAAGTCCACCTTGCGTCCCTGTGAGTCGGTGAGCACACCGTCGTCAAGGATCTGGAGCATCATATTGAAAACGTCGGGGTGCGCCTTCTCTATCTCATCAAAGAGCACTACCGAATAGGGCTTACGGCGGATCTTCTCGGTGAGCTGACCGCCCTCGTCATAGCCAACGTAGCCGGGAGGTGAGCCGATGAGCTTGGACACCGAGTGTTTCTCCATATACTCGGACATATCCACCCTTATCATAGCGCCCTCGTCACCGAAGAGCAGCTCTGCCAGAGCCTTTGAAAGCTCTGTCTTACCTACGCCCGTAGGGCCAAGGAAGATAAAGGAGCCTGTGGGACGCTTGGGGTCCTTGAGTCCTAATCTGCCGCGACGGATAGCGCGGGAGACAGCCTCTACCGCCTCGTGCTGACCGATGACCCTCTCGTGGAGTCTATCCTCAAGGTGAAGGAGCCTCTCGCCCTCTTCTTCCGCTAATTTACGCACGGGGATGCCCGTCCAGGCGGTGACTATATCCGCGATATGCCCCTCGTCTATAGAGAGCTTATCCCCCTCGTGGGTCTTGTCCCACTCAGATTTTGCGGCATCGTACTCGGCGGATACAGCCTTCTCATCGTCACGAAGCTTTGCCGCACGCTCGAAATCCTGACCCTTTACGGCCTCTTCCTTCTCCCGACGGATGTCCTTTAAGCGGTTTTCAAGCTCCCTTAAGGGTGCGGGAGAGGTAAAGGAATCTATACGCAGGCGGGATGCCGCCTCGTCTATCAGGTCTATTGCCTTATCGGGCAGGTAGCGGTCACCGATATAGCGTACCGAAAGCTTTACCGCCGCGTTTATGGCTTCATCTGTTATCTTCACCTTATGGTGCGCCTCGTACTTATCACGAAGTCCCATAAGTATGCCTACCGCTTCCTCGGGTGTAGGCTCACCTACCATCACAGACTGGAATCTGCGCTCTAAAGCCGCATCCTTCTCGATATGCTTGCGGTACTCGTTGATGGTGGTAGCACCTATAAGCTGGAATTGGCCTCTGGCAAGAGCAGGCTTTAAGATATTCGCCGCGTCGATAGCTCCCTCTGCGGCGCCTGCCCCCATTATATTGTGTATCTCGTCAACGAAGAGGATGATATCGGGATTCTTCTCCACCTCTTCCATGACGTTTTTCAGCCTTTCCTCGAATTCACCGCGGTACTTGGCTCCCGCCAACATACCGGTAATATCAAGGGCGATGATGCGCTTTCCTGCAAGGGTCTCGGGCACGTCGCCGTCTGCCACCTTTTGGGCAAGTCCTTCAACCACAGCCGTCTTACCCACACCGGGCTCACCGATAAGGCAGGGATTATTCTTTGTACGGCGGGAAAGGATCTGTATGACCCTCATGGTCTCGTCGTCACGGCCGATGATGGGGTCTATCTTGCCTTCCCTTGCCATAGCGGTCAGGTCTCTGCCGTATTTGTCTACGTTAGGGCTCTTTCCACCCGTGCGAGGTGCCTTCTCCTTATTCTCTTGAGCGGGAGGGTTATCCCCCTCGCCAAGATAGGAGCGCACCTCCGAGTAAAGCTCCTTGATACTCACCCCCAGGGAAGAAAGTATGCGTACTGCTACGCAGTCCCCCTCCGTGAGCAGAGAGAGCAGGATATGCTCGGTGCCGATATAGTTCTGTCCCGAGCGCAGAGCCTCATAGGAGGATGCCTCTATGATCTTCTTGGTGCGGGGGGTCATATCTGTTGCCTTGACGGTACCCGACTCCCCCTTACCTGCAATGCTCTCAACGATAGAGCGCACCTTATCGGCTGCCACGCCGTGCTCGGACAGCACCTTCGCCGCCATACCCTCGCTCTCGCCTAAGAGCCCTAAGAGTATATGCTCACTTCCAATATATCCGTGTCCCAGTTCTGCCGCCGCGCTGAAGGCGCCGTTCAGTGCCCTCTGGGCAGACTCTGTAAATCTGTTATTCATCCTTCCATATCTCCTTTCTCACCTTTTCTGCACGCAGAATGTCCCTCTCACGGGGGTCTGCCACCGCGCCCAGCATAGCGGGCTGGGTAATGACGCTTAAGCGGTCAAGGGCGGTATGCTCAAGCTCATCGGTATAACCGAGATTCAGCGCAAAACGCGCCTTTCCGTATAACTGCATAAATTCGGCGCTTGAAAGCATAGTGGCATACCGCAGAGTACCGATACTGCGCATAAGTCGGTCACGGAGCTTCTCTCCCTCACGCTCTGTCAGCAGTTTTTCGGCTTTTTTCTCATTTTCGATTATCTGAGAAACTATCTCCTTTAGCTTTTCTACGGTATCCGCCTCGCTGATACCCAGAGTCACCTGATTAGATACCTGATAGAGGTATCCGCTCTCCTCGCTTCCCTCGCCGTATGTGCCGCGCACCGTAAGACCCAGCTTGCCGAGCTGAGCGGCTATCCTGCTCATAGCCCCCGTCATAGTGAGGGCTGGCAAGAACATCATCACAGAGGCTCTCATACCCGTACCCAGATTCGTAGGGCAATGGGTGAGATAACCGAAGTCATCGTCATATGCTATCTTCAGCTTTTCCTCCGCCGCGTCGCAGGCGCCTGCCGCCTCGGCATAAGCCTCGTCAAGAGCGAGGCCGGGATAGATGCTCTGTATACGCAGGTGATCCTCCTCGCCTACCATAATGTAAGTATTGCCCTTTGATAAGAGGCCGTGCGCGCCCTTTACCGTAAGGAATGCGGGGCTGACCAACCGCCTCTCCGCATAAGAGCGTGCGGTGACGGCATCCATATCGGTAAAATCGGTGTATTCGTAGTCGCAGAAAGCTTCTTTTGCTCTTCCTGCTATCTCCGCCGCACCCGTCTTATCAAGGCGGGGAGCAAAGGGGTAGTCCACCAGGTTTCTTGCAAAGCGGACTCTGGTGCTTAAAACGTAGTTATATTCGTTTCCCTTTTCGTCATACCAAGCCATCTTTATCCCTCCAGTCCCTTTATCTCATCACGGAGCTTCGCCGCTTCCTCGAATCTCTCCTCGGCGATAGCCTCTGAGAGCTTTTTCTTAAGCTCTGCTATCTTTTCTGCTTTTTCGTCCCGCACTACTGCCTCCGCGGGCTTTTTGCCCACGTGCTTTGTATTGCCGTGGATGCGCTCGATAGAAGGGCGCAGTCTGTCGGCAAAGACCTCGTAGCACTTGGCACAGCCCACCTTGCCCTCCTTGGCTATCTGAGCGTAGGTTGCGCCGCACAGGTTGCACACCTGCTCACGCTCGTTTATCTTCTTCTCAAACATACTGCCGAAGAAGTTAAAGTCATCGTCGAAGAAACCACCGAAGGACGCCTTCCCCGCACAGTCGGAGCAAAGAGCATACTGCTCGCTCTTACCGTTCACGGTCTGCTTATATAGCACCGTGGCATTATTCTTTTTACACTTTTCACACAACATATCTCTTCCTCCTATTTTACTTCATTATGGACATTAATACCTGTCGGAAAATGTCCGCACGGATAACGTTTTTATAGTCTGTGGGCACATTTGCAAGGGCGGCACCCGAGAGCACGTAAAGGGCGGTCTTATATCTGCCCTCGTCTATATAGCCGTGCTCGTAAAGGGCGGCGCACAGAGCCTTAGCGCTCTGCTCGTCAAGTGCGGTGCCGACCGAGGCGAACATATGCATTAGATACGCACTGCCGCCGATATCCTTCTTGATTATGCGAAGGTAACCTCCGCCGCCTCTGCGGCTCTCGATAACGTAGCCGCGCTCAGGGGTAAAACGGGAGGTGATAACGTAGTTTATCTGACTGGGCACGCACCCGAGGCGGGATGCAAGCTCATTCCTGCTTATCTGCAGAGTGCCGCCTCCCTCCTCTAAAAGCTCTTCTATTAAATTGGCTATAATATCTGTCATCAACATAATAAATACCTTCTTTGACCTTTCTTGACTTTAGTATAAAACGAAAGTCAAAGATAGTCAAGGTCAAAGAAGGTCAATTTACAAATTATTAATAATTAAATATCTCCGTCCAGGTTACGTAGTCAACGACACCCGTGGCATCAATGCCAACAAGCCGCTGAAAGCTGACTACCGCCGCCTCGGTCTCACGCCCGAAGATGCCGTCGGGTATCAGCCTCGGACGGATGCTGTCCTTTCTCCCCGAAATATCACGGAGTGCCGCCTGTATCTCATATATGGCGGCGGATCTGTCTTCTGCTCTTATCATGCTCCTACCTCATAACCGGGGTACTGCCCTTCACTCCTGAAGGAGCCGCCCTCCACATCTCCGTAAATATCGCCTATGGCATACCAGGTATCCACTCCTACTATCCCTGTTACAGGTAGCCCATAAAAAGCCTGAAAAGCCTCAACCGCCGCGACGGTGGCAGGTCCGTAGGCTCCGTCTGCCGTAACAGAGGGTATCTCGGGTATCACGCCCGCTATCACGTTAATATACTCCTGAAGCTCACGCACGTCCTCACCTCTCGCCCCCTGCCTTAAGGGAAGCCCCGGATAGGGCGGTATAGCGCCTGCATATGCAGAATCGGGCAGGCTGTCGATAATGCCTATATAAGCATCATATATATCGTTCCAGGTGGTCTCATCCACTTCACCGGTAACAGGAAGACCGTACACACGCTGAAAGCTCTCTACCGATGCCACGGTGGCATCGTCATAGACAGAGGTAAAGCTCGGTGCGCTGATGCCGTTCATATATGCCGCGAGAAAAGCAAGATAATACTGTAGTATACCCACTTCTCTGCCTGACTGCCCCCTTGCGAAAGTGCCGGGATACTGGGCGGTGACGTCCTCGTAACGCACGCCCTCGGCAGTAAGCTCATTTAGTCGCTTGACCCCTGCCCATAGGCGCGCAAGCTCATACCAGGTAGCCTTACCCACCACGCCGTCCGAGGCAAGATTAAACAGAGTCTGGAAACGGCGCACCGCCTGCTCGGTGGCGTTATCGAAGATACCGTTAACGGGATATATCTTGGGAATAGAAGGATAATTGGTAGAAACGCGATTAAGGCGGAGCTGAAGGGTACGTACGTCCTCGCCTGTAGCACCTAAACGCAGAGGCGGCACAGGTGCCGTGTCCTCAATATCACCGATGGGCGCATCGGTGACTATCTCAATATTATCTCCATAGTACCGACGCAGGATGGATACCGAGTCAAGTCCCTGCTCGCCTAAAGAGGCGCTCCCCCACTGGGAAAGTCCGTCGCAGGTGACGGTGGTACCGTTGCAGTACTGGGCAAAGAGAGGCTCCACGAAGCCCTGGCGGCGGATATAATCGTTAAAGACCTCATCCACTATCTGCCCAACGTTCTCAAAAATATCCCTGCCCTTAACGTAAGACTGATCAAAGGCGGTGGAATTGGTTATATCGAAGCTATAGCCTCGGGAACGGTAAAACTCGGTATAGACCCTGTTTAGAGCAAAGGATATTTGTGCCAAAATATTTGCTCGCAGTGTTGCCTCCGGCCAGGTTGGATATATCTCGCTGGATGCCACGTTTTTGATATAGTCGATAAACGGAACCGTAACGTTCTCCGCCGAAGAATTGGGCGCACCCAGGTGCACCGTGATATTCTCAGGTATTATGGGTAGCCTTGCGTTCATACATTACCCTCCAATGGAAATGGGATACCCTCGTTCGTTTCAAGCTCGCTCTTTGGCACCTCGGGCATACCGTAGCCCGCTACGGGTATGAGATTCACGTTCTGTACGCTGACTATCCCCGGGAAGACGGGAACTGCTCGGCTAAGGGCCGTGTAATACCCATCCGCGCTGACGCTGACGTCGTAAGTAGCATAGGGTAGCCCCTCGGGGGTGGCGGTCAAAGAATTTTCAACGGGCGGTGCGGGCAACCGCATCTTTTCACTGACGCCTGACGGGTCGGTAAGCACCGTAAGGTCGGTATCAGTGCCCGTTACGTGCACCGCGGCGCCGCCTACGGGAAGCGCCCCAAGGGCGGTCCTCGCATTAACGATCAAAAAGCCAAAAGAATCCATAAAAAAATCACCTCTCTGCATTGTATGCAGAGAGGTGATATTATTGTGTATTTTATCAGAAATTAAAGGTATTGTCGGAGGTAAAGCCGCCGTTACCGGTGGTGCCGCCGTTGGTGTTGAAGTTCTTACTACTCTTATCAAGCATGCTTAAGATAACGTCAAACTCGTCGTCAGCGATGGACTCTTCCTTCTTTTCCTCAGCAGGAGCCTCTTCCTTCTTCTCCTCGGTAACGTTATCCTTGCCCGACTCAAAGCCGGTAGCGATAACGGTCACGCGCATCTCGTCCTCAAGGGACTCGTCAAATGCCGCACCCCAGATAACGTTTGCATCGGGATGTGCCTCCTCCTGGATAAGGGTGGAAGCCTCGGTAACCTCATCAAGTCCGATATCGGGAGATGCAAGGATATTAACGATGATACCCTTAGCACCCTTGATAGAGGTCTCGAGCAGAGGACTGGAGATAGCCATGGTAGCCGCCTCAACAGCCTTGTCCTTACCGACTGCACTGCCCATACCCATATGAGCGTAGCCCGCGTCGGTCATGATAGCGGAAACGTCAGCAAAGTCGAGGTTGACCATACCGGTAATATTGATAAGCTCGGAAATGCTCTGTACGCCCTGACGAAGAACGTCGTCAGCGATAGCGAAGGCATTTGCCAGAGTGATACGCTGCTCGGAAACGCTGTTAAGACGCTCGTTGGGGATAACGATAAGGGAGTCAACGTTATCACGAAGCTCAACGATACCTGCCTCAGCCGCCTGCATACGTCTCTTACCCTCGAAAGCGAAGGGCTTGGTGGCAATACCTACGGTGAGGATGCCCTTGTCCTTTGCTATCTTCGCAACCACGGGAGCGGCACCCGTACCCGTTCCGCCGCCCATACCGGCAGTAACGAATACCATGTCTGCGCCCTCGATAGCAGCTGCGATCTCCTCTGCGGACTCCTCAGCGCTCTTTGCACCAACCTCGGGGTTAGCACCTGCACCGTGTCCGTGGGTCAGCTTCTCGCCGATAAAGATCTTATTATTTGCACCGTTCTTCGAGAGTACCTGTCTGTCGGTGTTGATAGCGATGAACTCAACGCCCTTTACACCTGCTGTGATCATACGGTTAACAGCGTTGTTACCGCCGCCGCCGACACCGATCACCTTTATGTTTACGCCGCTGTCAAAATTTTCTTCCAGCTTGAAAGGCATTTTTATTTCCTCCAAAATCTTAAAAATATCCTATGAATATAATAATCTAATATATATAATAACTTTTTTTCGCAAAAATTTCAATAGTTTTTCGGAAAAAAGTTAAAATATCCTATATTTTACTCAGTTTCCGGCACGCTTTGCGGGTCTTTCACGTTTGCATAGCCGCTTTCAACGCTCCTGGCGCTTACCGTACCCGTGGCAAACTCGGAAAACTCGCCTATCATGGCAATGGCAAACCTGACCTTTGCGGGTATATCCGTAGCCGAGCCCAGCTCTACCTCAATACGGTCGTCATAGGTGAACTTCAGCTCAAAACGGTCGGACATATCGACTACGCTGATACGGTCCACGTCCTCAAGGTCGGTTATGGTGGCCAGGGTCTCTCTTACGTACGCGTCGTTCTTCTCACGGAAGTACTGAACCTGCTCGCCTACCACCGCACGGGATATCCCCGGCAGGATGATATGAAGAAGGTCTTCGTTTTCAACGAGTATCCCTTCACTTGCCGAGCTCTCCAAGACCCGAAGCTCCTCTGACAGGAGATAATACTTACCGCCGAGATCCATATAGTATACGGCGGTATCCTCCTCGGCGATGATGACCACCTTATCGGGCAGACGCCTCTCCACCTTGATATTCATAAGGTAGGGATAACGCTCACCAAGGCGCTTTGCTATCTCGTCACCGTCAATACCGTACATCTTACCGCCTACGGTAAGACCCGAGGCCTCTATGATATCGGCCGTGTCGTACACGGTGATGCCCTCGCACTGGATAACGTTTATCTTGAAGAAGAACAGCACCCCGAACCATACCACAAGTGCCACGAGAGCCGTGACCATAACGGCAAAGAACACTCCCCACGCCACGTACTTCCTCTTATTATGAGCGCGGATGGCGTCAATGGAAGCGGTCTTGTACTCCTCGGGAGCTATCCTGCCGCTTCGGTCAACGTTGATGGTGTTCTCGTAGAGAGTCCTCTTCGGTCTGTGAGCGTCACTCTTTTTCCGCGGGCTCTTCTCGGTATTCCGCCTCTTGGCAGTTACCCTGACACGCTGTATCTTTGGCTTCTCTTCCTTGGGGATATTAAATTTTGGCTTACTTTTGCGTTTAAATACGCTTAAGGTATCGCCCATATCTAATTCCTAACTAATCTCTTTATTTCTTGATAAATTATCTTTTTTGCATCTGCCTTGGCAAAGCCCCGTATGGCATCGCTCATAGCCCTTCTCTTTTCTTCACTCTCAAGAAGAGATGAAACGCCACTTACAAAGCCCTCGTCAGTTAAGTCCTTTTCCTCAAAAATGAGGGCACCGCCCTTATCGGCGATAGCCTTGGCATTCTTATACTGATGATTTCCCGTTACGTAAGGTGAAGGGATAAGCACGCAGGGCTTACCCTGCATAGCGAGCTCGGAAAGGGTCATGGCGCCTGCACGTGAGATGACAACGTCCGCCGCGGACATCTGAAGCGGCATATCAAAGATATACTCCACCAGCTTGATATTATCATATTTGTCAAGCCCCATCTCCTTAAACTGCTTGGTACACAGCTCAAGCTCTATACTGCCGCAGGCGTGAAGGTGACAGACCTCGGGGTGGGATGCCACGTAGTCACGCATAAAGGCAAGGGCCATATCGTTTACCCTCTCGGCGCCCATACTGCCTCCGCAGGAGAGCACAAAGTGCTTATAGCCGGTAAGGCCAAGTCGTTCCCTGGCCTGCTCCTTCGATATATCGGTAAAGCCGCCGCGAAGGGGATTGCCCGAGTGCATTACCTTTTCGGGGCACTTTAAATACTGCTTTGCCTCCTCGAAGTTAAGGAAGATCCTGTCCGCACGCTTTTCAAGCATACGAACGGCAACGCCCGGGAAAGCATTTGACTCGTGAAGGGCAGTGGGTATTCCCATATCCTGCGCCGCCTTCAGCACAGGCCAGCACACGTAGCCTCCCGTACCGATAACTATATCCGGCTTAAAGCGCTTAATGAGCTTCTTTGCCTTTCCGGGGGCGGTGAGCACGTAATATGCAGTCTTTAAATTTGAAAAAGAAAGACTGCGCTTAAGCCCCCTTATCTCCACGTGATGAAGAGGATAATCTGTCTTTGCAAGGAGCTTGTTTTCTATACCGCGGGAGGTACCAACGAACTCGATGACCGAGTCCGGTTCATTTTCCATTATACTGTCGGCGATGGCGATAGCGGGATTAACGTGGCCTCCCGTTCCTCCGCCTGTCATTAACACTCTCATTCTGCACCTACTTCTGTTGATAGGAATATCTGGATATAGCCAGCAGCACTCCCATCTCCGCCATCAGTACCACCAGAGACGAGCCTCCGTAGCTGAAGAAAGGAAGGGAGATACCCGTATTGGGTATAGTATTCGTAACGACGGCGATATTTAAGATTGCCTGAACGGCAACGTGTCCCACGATGCCGAGAACCACAAGGGACGAGTAGGTGTCGGGAAGTCGGATCGTAGCCAT
>JAZQCR010000041.1:0-6817 GCA_045546375.1 Eubacteriales bacterium
GCGCGCTCTCAAGTGCGTGCCCCACCGCCTCTATGTGGTCGGGGATGACCTCGTAGGTGGCGGAGCCCGTCATACCTGCGATAATATCGTCGCAGATAGCCCTCACGTCCTCGCGGTCGGGGTCGTCAGAGGTGAGGATAAGGTGGTCGGCAAGCTCGGGGGCTACCCGCCCCATACCTGCACGGCTTACCTGACTGCGGCCGCCCACACTGCCGAAAAGTGCCACAACACGCTTCGGCTCATACTCACGGATGGTGGTGAGCACGTTCTCAAGGCTGAGCTCGTTATGAGCAAAGTCAATTATCACGGTGGCGTCCTCAAGGGCGTCCACTATCTCGAATCTGCCTCGCACGGAAAGTATGGGCAGTACCTCACAGACCTTTTCCGCACTGACCCCGCACTCCTCGCACACAGCAAGGACTGCAAGAAGGTTATACGCGCTGTACCTGCCGGGAATACGACTCTTAACGAATACCTTCTCGCCCTTGGCCTCTGCCTCAAAGCAGATGCCGAAGGCGGAAGGATCCTTCCATATTTCAATTTCCCCTGACTTATAGTCTGCCTCTCCCTCAAGAGAATAGGTGACAGACTCTTTTGACAGAGCTGAGTAATACTCATATTCTTTATCGTCCGAGTTCAAAACCGCAAGGCGGGAATTCTCAAAGAGGTGTCCTTTACACTCTCTGTAATGCTCGTAGTCACGGCACTCACCCGGACCGATGTGGTCGGGGGACAGATTGGTAAACACGCCTATATCAAAGGATAGACCGTATACTCTGTGACAGAGATATGCCTGGGAGGAGACCTCCATAACGGCATACTCTACCCCTGCATCCACCATTTCTGCGAAATACTTCTGCAGGCGGTAGCTCTCGGGGGTGGTATTCACCGTGTGATGATAGGTATCCCCTATATATACGCCCGTGGTACCGATAAGACCCGTCTTTCTTCCGCAGGCGGAAAGCACACCGCGAATGAGGGTGGTGACCGTGGTCTTTCCCTTAGTGCCCGTAACTCCAATAAGCTTTAGCTTCCTTGCGGGATAGCCGAAAAAGCAGGCGGAAAGCTCCGCTAATGCTATAGTGGAGTCGGGTACGGTTATCTGCAGGGCGTCGGCGGGCAGTTCCCTCTCCTCTTCGCAGATAAATACACGGCATCCGCCGCGGTACGCCGCCTGCATATAGTCGTGTCCGTCGCTCTTAAAGCCGCGGAGCGCAACGAAAAGAGTGTCGTGGACACTCTTACGTGAATCGTATACTATATCCTCTATCTCGGTATCGAGCTGTCTCCCAAGTGGAATGCCGATACTCTCTAAAAGACGGGAAAGGGTCATTTAGCTCCTCATATAATCAATTAGTGTATGATGAAAATCCATAGCCTTTCTGCCGCAGAGGGTGATACATCTGCAGGCGAGCACCTCAAGAGAATCGATGAACAGGTCTCTGTCAAGGTCGTAGTCACGCATCAAAAGGGATAACTCGGTACAGCCGAGGACTATCCTCTCACATCCGGCCTCACGCATATGAGAGCAAATATCGTAGAAGGCATCCATGTCGGGGGCCTTGCCCGCCTTTATCTCATCGTAGATAATGCTCATTATGCGCGCCTGGCCTATCTCGCAGGGGGTGACAAGCTTAAGCCCCGCCTCCTCACAGACCTTGGCGTAGGCTCCGCTCTGCACGGTGCCGTCGGTGGCAAGCACTCCTACCGTCCTGACACCCATAGCGCGGACGTATTCTACAGTCTCTCTTATGATATTGACCACGGGCACGGAAAGCCCCTCTGAGAGAGCATCGTAAAAATAATGTGCGGTATTGCAGGGGATGGCTATCATATCAGCGCCGATGGAAACCAGCTTCTCGGCGCAGTCAAGCATATCGGGCAAAGGGCTTTCCTCGCTTTTACCCAAGATATAACCCGTCCTGTCGGGGGTGGACGCACAGCCCGAGAGCAGTACGTCTATATGGTCGCTGTCCCGCTCGGCCGCCGTATGGCGTATGACCATATCGTAGAAATAAGAGCCCGAGGCAGGCCCCAGCCCCCCTAAGATACCCAGTATGGGATGCTTCATTTCTCCTCCACCTTGTAATATCTCTTGAATTTCTTATGATGATTATGCTCGTGAACGGTGACGAATATCCACCTCTTTAAGTTAAAGCGCAGATCAAAGGAATAACGCAGAGAGGAGGTTGCCTTGCCCGCCTTCTTAAGGGTCTTTACGCGGGCGTTTATATCGGGTGACATATACTTATACACGATGGAGTCGGGGATATAACGCCAGTAGATCTCATTTGTATTATAGTGACAGCCCTCGGGCAGATCACCCGTTATGCGATCCTGCACTACCAGACGGGCAATATTATTGCCCGAGGAAGTGACGTAATAGTTACTGCGCCCCTGTCGGGTATTTATCTCAAAGGCACGGTAAGAGCCGTCGCGGCTGTCGTACTTGATATCGAAGTTAGAAAATCCCACGAAGCCTATCGCCTCTAAAAACGCCTTGTACTTCTCCATAAGAGCCTTATTCTGCTCGGTGATTATAGCACAGTGGTTGCCAAGTCCCTTGGGGGTGTGCTCCTCTAAGAGCACGTGGCCGAGACACATCATCCTTACCTTGCCCTCCGCGTCAGAATAGGCGGTAAGCACGTACATATTGGAGTCGTCCCCGGGGATAAGATCCTGAAGCACCAGATTCATGGGGTAACCCGAGGCGTAAATATCGTTTATTATCTTCTCTGCCTCGTCCTCGCTATGTGCCACGTACACCTTCTTCATTCCCTCAAAGGGATGGAGCCAATACTCCGCACTGGAGGTAGCCTTGATGATTATGGGGTAGTCAAAGGGCAGACCTTTAAGAGCCTCTCCCTTATTCTCGGGGGTGACCACCACCGTTGCGGGATGAGGAATATCAAAGCGGTCACAGTAATCGTAGAAGATATCCTTCTGTGTGATCTGCTCGACGAGCTCGGGCTCAGAGTAAGGCATAACGTAAAGGTCAGCGAGCTGCGCCTTATGCTCCATTATCATCATGGCGTACTCGTCGGTACAGCCCATGAGCACCCGTTTGCCCTCGTGGCTTCCCGCAAAGTCGCGCAGAGTCCTTACCATCACCTCACCGTCGGCAAGGTCGGGAACAGCGGTAAAGTTTACGATACGGCTATTCTGTGTAGCGCCCAGGGGATACTTACCGAAGGCATAGGAGACAACGCCGTACTCCTCGTGGAAGGCACGGGCAACGTTATAGCAGTTTAAGTCCGCGCCCAAAAGCACGGGGATCAATTTTTCTTTCATTTTCTCACTCAAAATCTATAAAGAATCGTTTGTACCAGGTAAGGAATGTAAATACCGTCCATACCTTACGCTGATTATTTGCCTTGCCGGAATAGTGATCGTCAAGGATACCCATGAGCTTATCCGTGTCGAAGAATTCTTTCGCGTAGTCGGAGGTGAAATACTCCTTGACTATGTTGTAGTACTTCTCTTCCCTGAGCCAGAAGCGGATGGGCACGGGGAAGCCCTTCTTCTCTCTGTCTGCCCATTCGTCGGGCAGGGTGCGGTTAGCCGCCTTACGGAAGACGAACTTGGTATTCTCGCCGTTTATCTTGTATTTAGAGGGCAGGTGCTGTGCCATGGCCATTACCTCTTTGTCAAGGAAGGGTACGCGCAGCTCTAAAGAATGAGCCATGCTCATCTTGTCTGCCTTTAAGAGAATGTCACCGGGTAGCCATAAGAGCAGGTCGGTATACTGCTTCTTCTCAAGCTCGGTCTTATCCTTTACTCTTTCAAAGAGAGGTGCAATGACCTCGCGGGCGCTCATACCGTGACGGCAGGGCTCTGTGAGTATATCGAGAGCCTCCTTATCCGAGTAGATAAACGCCTGACCGAAGTAGTAGTCCTCGGGTCTGCCCGAATTTTTGATAATAAAGTCGTGACCCTTGAAGTAAGGGAGCTTGCGTGCGACATTCGCAAAGAATACACGTAAGAATGCAGGAACTACCTTACGGTACTTTGCGTCCATACCGCTGACGTCGTAGGTCTCGTAGCCTGCGAATATCTCGTCAGCACCCTCGCCCGATAAAACTACGGTAACGTGCTCGGAGGCGAGCTTAGCTAAGAAGTAAAGCGGCACGCTTGAGGGGTTTGACTGGGGCTCATCCATATGGTACTGGATGGTGGGAAACATCTCGAAGCACTCGTCGGCTGTAAGCATCTTTATGTAATTCTTGATGCCGAGCTTCTCGGAGAGCTCTGCGGCATAGTTAGTCTCGTTAAATTTGTTATAGTCAAAGCCCACCGAGAAGGTCTCGTCGGGCATCTGCGCCGCGGTAATGTAGCTGGAGTCAACGCCGCCCGAGAGGAAAGCGCCTACCTTAACGTCGCTTATCTTGTGCGCCTTGACAGACTCGCGCACCGAGTCGTCTATCATAGAAACGCACTCCTCAAAGGGTTTATCCACCTCGTTAAAGTCAATGTCCCAATAGCGCTCTATCTGCATCTTGCCGTCCTGCCACTTAAAGAAGTGAGCGGGCGGGAGCTTGTATACTCCCTCGAAGAAGGTCTCGTTAGATGCAGAATACTGATATGTTAAATATGCGCGCAGAGCGTTTTTATTGACGGCGCGCTTAAAGTGCGGATGGTCGAGGAAGCTCTTTATCTCCGAGCCGAAGATGAAGTCCCCCTCATTGGTGGTAGTATAATAGAAGGGCTTGATGCCGAAGAAGTCACGGGCGCCGAAAAGTGTACGGGTCTTGGCATCCCACACTACGAAAGCGAACATACCGCGGAGCTTATGCACCAGGTCTGCGCCGTACTCCTCGTAGCCGTGAACGATGACCTCGCTGTCCGTCTTGGCATGGAAAACGTGACCGCGCTCTATAAGCTCAGCCTTGATCTCCTCAAAGTTATATATCTCGCCGTTGAAAACGGAAACTACCGTTCCGTCCTCGTTCTCCATAGGCTGCTTGCCGTTCTCGGAAAGGTCAAGGATGGAAAGGCGTCTGAAGCCAAGCGCTATATCCTCGCCAACGTAGCAGTCTCCCATATCGGGACCGCGGTGGACGATGCGGCTCATCATCTTTTCCAAGGTTTCCTTACGGTTATCTATATGTGATGTAAATCCTACAAATCCGCACATATCTTTCTCCAAATATATTTATTCATAGTATTATACCATATTTTATAAGAAAATGGAATAAGGAAACAGAAAAAAGGCTCTCAAAATGAGAGCTCATCGTAACAACTAATAATCCCAGGCAGAACTCATGTTCTGCCTGGGATGTTTTTATTCATTTAGCTTACTGTTCACTTTTTCAAAATTATACTCTAACGTATCAGCGCCATCTAAATGCAGGATTTCACATAAGAGCAATTTTTGCCATTCATCGTGTTTTGCTTTACTTCTCATATTCATCCCTCCCGAATCGTACAACCTTGCCCATTCAACAAATTCAAGATGTTGTTGGTACATGTCACCGCCCGGTTCAATGCGTGAGCCAAACCGTTCTTTTTCTCGTTCTATCAATCGTCCAATACGAATATCACAGTCTAATTCTATCCTTATGCCTAAAGTAAAACTAGGGATCAAAACATCTCCCCAATCAACAAGAGAACCGGATATCACAACATTCTCATGACAGTCAATATCTCTCATCATCAGTTTGATTCGTTCTTCACGAGGGCGTTTAAGAGAGAATTTTGGATCGGTTGGCATCCAAAAATAATCGTCTGTATCCATCAGCTTATATCCCAGTTCTTCACAAATCTTTCTACCAAGAGTTGTTGTGCCGGAACCTGAAGCGCCAAAAATGTGTATTACATTTTTCATTTAGAATCTCCCTTAAGATCCGTTACTTTTTCTTATTCACCCAACTAACAGGATTATCTCGCATATAGCATAAATGTTTTTGATAGTCATCGCCGTCACGTATGACATGATCGACATATGATCGCTGAAAGATATTCCCACCTATTTCCGAATTACAAAAACGTTTAAACGTGGAAACGACATGCGGAATGATGTCATTCGTAGGGGACGGCGCCCTCGACGTCCCGCCTTCCTTCGTTATGTAATAAATCTCTTTAATATCCACGTTTACGATCACATGAATATGATCGGGCATGATTATATATTGATCGACCGATACATCCTTGATCTTATTGGTTGACAGCAAATGCTTTTCAACAATTTTGCCAATGGCGGTTAATTTTACAAGCGGGACGTCGAGGGCGCCGTCCCCTACGCATATTTCCGACAATAAAGGTTTTCTATCTTTTGTACAGATGGTCAGGAAATATGAACCGCCGCGGCTATAATCGTAATTTTTCAGACGATTATGTTTCCTTTCCGGAAATGGATTTTTGTTCATATCAAATTCGTAAGCTCGAATACACTGCGGATGGGGATTATCTGTACTCCGTCGGTATTGGCTTCAAGGCGCTCGGCGCTCTTGGCGGGCAGGACTATCTTGGTAAAGCCGAGACGTACCGCCTCGGAAACGCGGACGTCCACGCCGGATACCGCACGCACCTCTCCCGAGAGGCCTATCTCACCGAAGGCGATAAGGTCGTCGGGCACAGGCTTGTCCTTTACCGAAGAATAGATGGAGAGTGCCACCGCCAGGTCTGCCGCAGTTTCGCTTAAATGCAGACCTCCGATAACGTTTAAGTATATATCCGACGCCGCCAGTCGCAGTCCCATACGCTTTTCCAAGACTGCCACCAGCAGGTGCATACGGTTATAGTCTATACCGTCCGAGGTCCTGCGGGGTGTAGCGTACATAGTGTTGGCGGTGAGAGCCTGTATCTCGGTGATAAGGGG
>JAZQCR010000042.1:0-19614 GCA_045546375.1 Eubacteriales bacterium
GGAGAAGGTGCTTATACCTTGCTCGCTTCTCTACCTCGCCAAGCTCCTCTGCTATACGCAGAAGTGCGCGGAAGTCGTGCTGTTTGCGTGGGTCTGTGCCAACGCCGTGTATCCAGGCATCGCCTATTTCTTTTGTGACCACGGGCAGATAGGACGAGCGAAGAGCAATTGCCAGGTCGTTTAGGTCTGCCGCAACCACCTCTGCCTCTGGGTACTCGGCGTGAAGATCTGCATAGATCTGCTCGATCTCCTCGGGCGTGGAAGGACCCTTATTATCGCCCGTATGGGCAAAGAGCACGCCTATGTCCGTGCCCGGAATAGCCTTAAAGGAGCCGTACTCACCCATATGGTACATAACGGTGATCTCCTTGCCCTCGGGTGAGCGCCAACGGAAGATATCCGGCACGTCGGGTGCCGTGGCGGCAGGGTTGATGCCTATATGCAAGAACTCTACGCCTGCATCGGCCAAGAGCGAAACTATGCCGCGGGTATGCCCCGGTACGTCGGTCATCTTGGCACCGATAGTCTTGACTCCGTAGCGCTCATCAAGCTCCGCCGAGAGGGACAGACCGTAGTTAAAAAGGTCAGCGTTCATCCCCTCGGTATTGGTGGTGGTGGGGATAGCGTGCCAGCGTATCCATTTATTACGAATAGCCTCCTCCATCTCCGCTCTTTCGGTATCATTTGCCTGCTCGAGGTACTGGTATATAAGCCAGCTTCCCGTAGTCCATGTGAAGCCCTCCCTGCATCCGCGCTCTGAAAGCTCTTTCGCCACGCGGATAGCGCGGGGGATATAGTTTTCATTATATTTTTTCACCACCTGGCAGGCGAAATCGGTAAAGCTCACGTCAAGGTGAGTCTTGAATATTACAAGTATCTTTTTCATTTTACGTTATCCATTCTGCGTAGGCACTCTGCCAGCGCGCGACCTGTATGATATATTTCCTTCCAGGAATTTCCCATATTGGAAATAACGGGGGTTCCGTCACGCAGTAAGAGCTGACGGCTCTCACCAACCTCATGATCAAGGAACTTATCTCGAACAAAGCTCCACGTGCCGAGAAAGGCATCCAAATATCTCTCGTCCTCATAGAGAACGTAGCCGTTAAGAAATCCAACGAGACTCTCGAAATTCTGCCACCATTCCTTGTCATAAACAAGCACCGACTTATCCGCGATACCGTCACGATAGACGCCGCCGTTCTCGTAGTCGTATCCGTGGGCGAGGGCGTGATCCAAGAGTCTGCGCAGCACGTGATCGTACTCATCACGCTCACATCCGAGGGTCTTCAGAGCCAGGTCCGCAAGCCAGCTGAGCTCCACGTTGTGTCCGTAGGACGTGCTGTCGGTGGGGCCCTCTATGACCTCGTTCGTCTCCCTCTCGGCGTTCCACGTGCGCTTGATATTAATGGCAGGAATAGAGTGGAAATCAAGATCAAACTGATTTAACCCATAGCCCTTCTCCTTATTCACCATATGGGTGAATATGAGGTCCAGCACCTCCTTCAGCTTGCGACCGTGGATCTCCTTCCCCGTTGCCCTATACAGGGTGGTAAAGGTCTCCAAAAGGTGCATATGTATATCGAGAGACTTGCGGTCGCCCGCGTAAGCACCTGCAGCGGAGATCTGCCAATCCCGCTCTATATTCTCGTAATAACCTCCGCGAAGGGTATCGGCTGCATACTTCTGTAAAAGATCAAAGCCCTTTTCCGCATAGGCAAGTGCCTCGGCATCCCCATAGACGTCGGCATATTCGCTGAGAGCATAGATTGCGAAGCCCTCTCCGTACACCAACTTGGCAGGGTCAGCCACAGTGCCGTCCCTATTCAACTGCCAGAAGTAGCCGCCGTAGCTTTCATCCCAGAAGCGCTTCATAATGAACTCTGCGCCCTGACGCGCGGCCGCCTTCATATCGGCGCGGGCAGCCTCGTCGGCAAACTCCGCAAGATTACTGAAGCCCCACAGCATACGGCTCTGGGTAACAAGATACTTTGTGCCATTACCCGTGAAGACTCCCTTTTCATCAAAATCTGTCAAGTATCCGCCGTACTCACCATCAACAGACCTTTCAATCCAGAAGGGTATGAGCTTTTCCGTTAAAAACGCACGTATCTCTTTTTCTGCATTTTTCAGTTTATCTTTTCCGTTCATACCAAAGCTCCTTATATCCACCATTCCGGAGTTAACTCTCCGAGGATCATTACCCTGCCCTCGTCATAGTCTGTCATTATCTCGATATCCTTGTAGCCCTCAGGCATAAGCTGCACCATCAGCTCACGGCAGGCACCGCAGGGCGCGCCACTCTTTCCGTTAGGCATTATTGCTATCACCCGCTTTATTTTGTGCTCTCCGTTTGTAAGCATATTAAAGATAGCGTTACGCTCGGCGCAGATGCCAAGTGTGGAGCAGGTATCCACGCACACGCCCGTATATATCCTGCCCGATTCGGAAAAGACAGCGGCGGCAACACCGCCTGCCTCAACGTAGTTGGATATTTTCCTGCCGTTTTGTATCGCCTTAGCGGCATTATACATTTCTTGCCAAATAGCGTCCATTATTTCAGTCCTTTATACCATTCAAGCACTTCCGAAAGATTTTCGTCACTTACGTAGCTGGCATCGTGAGTAAGCAGATAAAGCATACGCTTATCATCATCGGTTGGGTTTGCTTTTTTGCCAAGTGACTTTGTCAGCATATTTATCATAAATTTGTTCATTCCTTTAAGCTTGGCGCGGTTAATACCGCCCTGCAGGGTAAAAAGCGGTGTGTTACCGGGGATGCCCGCACTTTTCCTTACCGTGTCGGTCTGTGAGCCTGTATCACCAAGCCCCACCCCGCACACCGCGGTTATATTGTATCGCTTTGCAGCCTTTTTATATCCTTTGATGCTGCTTGCGAAAAGCCAACCCATATAGATAATATCACTACCCTTTTCTGCTGCCCCTGCAGCTTCTTTAAGTTCATAAATGGGTAAACCTGTAGCCTTACCCAGCATTTCTGCATAACTTTTGGTATGTCCTGTTTTTGATACATAAACTATTGCCTTCATATCGTCACCTCTTTTTAGATTATATCACTTTATGGTAATTTACACAATATTTATCTTTGCCTGTATTGATTTTTCTTTCCCGAGTGATATAATATTATTAATACCAATGAAAGGAAAACTTAACATGGATATTAAAGCAAAAATCGAAGAACTTGTAGATAAGATAAAGGGCGACAAGGATCTTTTGGCAAAGTTCAAGGACGACCCCATCAAGACCGTTGAGGGCATCATTGGCATCGACCTGCCCGACGATCAGTTAGGCAAGCTGGTGGACGGCATCAAGGCTAAGATCTCCCTTGATTCTATCGGCGACAAGCTGGGCGGGCTTTTCGGTAGATAAAAATAGCGGGTGTTAAAACTTAACACCCGTTATTTTTATCTTAAAAAGTTGTCTCTCCGTCATGAGAAATAAGGGATACGGAGGATATCTGAGCCTCTCCGGCAAGTTCCCTCACCATAGCCCCGCCATCAGTCACGCGCAGTTCTACGATGAAATCATATGTGGTGGAGGTAACGTTTCTCGACTTGACCTTATAGTACTTGGTATAACGCTTTACCACTTCGAGTGTACGCTCTTCGGCATCTGCCCCCGACGCATTTATCACAAGTATCATAGGCGCCTTCGCCACGGGGAAATAACTGAGAATCACTACACCAACGGTAACGACTACAGAAAGGACAATGGCAATCTGAGCAAGACCGGCACCGCAAATAATGCCTACGCTGATGCTCCAGAAAAGGAACATCAGGTCCATAGGATCCTTTATTGCCGTACGGAAACGTACGATGGACAGTGCACCCACCATACCGAGGGACAGCACTACGCTGCTCTGCATAGTAAGTATAAGAGCCGAAGTGATAACCGTCACGCCTGCAAGTGATATATTAAAATTTTTGGAATAGAAGGTCTTTCTCGTCAGCATACGGTACACTAAGAATATGTACAGTGCAAGGGCGCTGGCAACGGCCAGAGCTATCACCACAGTGAGAGTGGATATATCCGCTCCTGCATATCCCTCTAAAAACGATTTTTTGAAAATATCCTTAAAACTCATTGCTTTCTCCTATATCTTGAATTTTCTGCAAATATAAAACTTCGAAAACGCTGTCTGTGTCAAGCTGTGCAGCTGTAGGTTATTATAGATGAAATCGGGCAGGAACTCATCGTACTTCACCTCTAAAAGCTGACTGCCCACAGGCATGACCGGCCTTTTACGGATATTGGTATCAAGGAAGGCGCCAAAATCCGATGAGGCGGAAATATTCGTATCCAGGGTGATACGCACGTTGCCGTCCCTATATACGTAAGGTATGCGGTCGTAGTCCACTATGACCACGGGACGCAGCCCCCGTAGCATCTGCTCCATGGTAAAGCGCCGTAACAGCGGCGGCAAAGAGGAAATATCCCGCAGGTGACCGCCAGTCATCAGTATACGGGTCTGTTCTGCCGTCAATGGGCATGAGCTTTTCAGTGTCTTTCCCCGCTCCTTACGCTTGCACTCTAACATTATGCGCTCAGAGGAAGCATTGTATATCCTGATGCGGAACTTCTCTCTTGGATCGGTGCCGTTTTCATTCTCGTAAAAACAACGGTTATCATAATCGTCAAAATACAGACTGCGTATATTATACGCTCCATCCTTCACGTGGCTGTCAAGGGTGAGCAGATGATCTATGCGGTTTTTTAACATAGCCAGCTCAGCGTCTGTTATCACGCATTTTAGCTCATGACGGAACATAGGCTCATTTGTCTTCATGCTTTCTCCTCCTGTTCCGTAAAAGCTCACCCACTAAAAGCACCGCGAAGATAACGGCAAATGCCGCAACGGGTACCATTTTTGCCATTGTATCGAGCTTACCCTTCCCACTCTCTGAATAAAGAGCGTAAACGGTTACGTACTCCGTTATGGGCTTCTCTATATCAACGGGCTCGTCCGTGCCCTCGTAATACCAGCCTGCGAAGGTGAATTCCGCTGTATCTTCCATTTTCGGCAGTTCAGCCAGCGTCTGCCCGTCATATACGGCAATATAGGAATAATAGCTGAATTTCGGTATGCACGTGACCGTATGATATTCCCTGCCCTCGACCCATATAGAATTCAAAAATTCGATTCTGCGTGAAAGATATGACATAAGGTCACACAGATACTCATCAGTCTGCTCACCTTCATGCCACCTGAGGGAATCCATCTGCCATGCAGAGTCAATGCCATCACTAATAACCTCTATCTCCTCATTCACTAACGTTCGCAAAGCGGGCATAAACTCGCTTTCATAGAGCTCAGTCACACGAGCGTAGAACTCCTCGTTTTTATAAAGCTGATGGAACCAAGGGGTCATAGACTCTGCTCTTGCTTTGGGACGGTTGGCAAGCATAGCATAGGGTGACTGCAATGCAGGCATACCCTCGCGCCCCATCGAAGTATCAAAATCCCACACGGGCCCCGCTACCACCTTATCACCGTTCCAATAAAAATACTGGCTGATAAAGCAGGCGTCAACACTACAGAAGGTCTCCTCTATTATATACTTTCTCGCCCAAGAATCTATGTCGATAAGTTCAAATAGATGTTTATCCGTAGTTGGATCTATATTATCTTCAGCAAGGATGGCATTCTCAACGCTTTGCCAAAGTGCTCCTACCCGCTCTTCACTGACGTTAGAATAATGGATACGGAGCGCTTGGTCAGCATCAGTAACTACGTGGGCATAGCCCTGCTCCTCGAGGCGGCTTTGATACTCCATGGAAACGAGGAAGCACTCCTCGGTCTCCTCTACCCTGCCGGGATAGACCTCGTTACGCTCGCAAAGCTGATATAGGCCCGCGTACTCGCCGTTCAGATAAAGGGTAACATATCTGCTGTCTGGTGAAGCCAACCCAAGCTCGCGCGAAAAATCATACGCCACGGTGTTACGCACTCCCGTTCTGTCAAAGGAATTAGCAAGTAGTATCCAACGCTTGCCTCTTCCCATCCCGAGGATATCCGCTTCATTTTTCAGTCTGATATTATACGGTTTTTTATCACTGTCCGTCCAGGTGGAGTTGCCGTGACCGCTAATGGATTCTACGTCTGCGTCTAAGTTTAACGAGCCGTCAATGCCAATGACCGTCATCACAGCCGTTTCGGAATTATCTTTATCTGCATTAACGGTATCCATACTGCCCGAATAGGTGTCGATATACACGGTGGGCATACCGTCCGAGCGAAGAAAGGTGAGATACGACTCTTCATCACCTACCCTGAGCTTATACTCCTTATCGTGAACGTATTCCTCTGCGCTCATACCGTCCTTTAGTTCTTTTCCGTCAAGAAGGACGCAAGAGCCCGTCTTAAATGCAAAGCTCAGATCGCGCATCTCTACATAAGACGGCAAAAAGGCGTAATAGCCGTCCTCGTCACGCCAAAGATCAAGCTCTCGCTCCTCAGGCCCTATAACGAGAGAAAAAGGCATCTCTTCAGCAGGGCTCTCAACTGACAGAGTCATATATATACAGGTGCATATCAGTATAAGTGTAAATATACCGACTATGATCGCATTTCTTCGCATTAACGCTTCCTTAATTCATTTCGTATTCCGATCTTTCCGGGAAAAGACGCTCGAATTCGTTTTTGATAATTTCCTTATGCTTCTCAAAATCCTTTTCATCCTCGCTATCGTTTAAGCAGATCACCTTGCCCTTACCCAAACGGATGAAGTCCAGCGCCTCACTACCGTGGGACAGCGAAGCGGTATGAAATAATCTGCCTAAAGGCTTATGAGGATGAAAATTTCCGCTAAGTATCTGCCAATCTCTAACCGAATAGATGGTGACGTCAGTGACCGTACGAAGCTTATTTATACAGGTCTTATGTATCACGTCATATTCCTTATCCCACAGAGCCTCAAAGGTGCTCTTACGGTAAGAGGTCTGTATATGATGGCTGTTGCTACCGGGGAAAAGATGTTCTCTGCCGTACAGAAGCAACTTCATAAGACCGCCCAGAGACTGATGCTTCGTCCACTTTGCCCTATCCCGTTTTATACAGTCCTTAAAGGAAAAATGCCGGTTTAAAAGCTCGTTATTATTAAAAAGCATATGGGAAAACAGTCCCGTGGCGTACTGCACGCCTATGCATGGATAGTCACATGGTACTCCGTCAACGAAAAAATCCTCCGGCTTCGTTTCTCCGATAAGGAAAACGTCGTCGTTAAAGTAAACGAAGTTCTCAGAAAGTCCCTCTATACGGTGCAGATTCCACTCGATCGGGTCTGAACTGAACGTAGGCAAATACTCCGAAGGAATAAAATCGGTATGCTTGACCCATTTCAGCTTCGGGTGATCCAAATTCAGCCAGTCGGGCTTTTGGTCATCGGTTACGAAATAAACGTAACGCACCCAGGGCGCGAAGCGCTCAACGCCGCGGAACCAATACCTCAGCGTATCCCAATCACGGTACCTGGCAGCATCGTTACCGTCTGATTCCATCTCTCCCACATGTTCTGCGCGCTTTGCGCGCCAAACGGGGTCGCTGTCATCCACCCAGGTAACCACTATATCTATTTCCTGCTTCATTTCAAACTCCTGTAGATCTTATTGCTTCTTGAAAAAAGCTATCATTCGCTTGGCATTCTTTATGTTAAAGAGAATCACAATACCGCACGCGACCGCGGAAAAGCACAGAGAGAGCGCGCCGTTAAAGAAAAGTGCTCCAACAGGATCGCTGTGATCCCGCAACACGGAATTCATCAGCCACATTGCCGCAACAAACACGGCGATATAGCAATAATTCTTTACACAGTACTTCTTGACCGACGACTTAAATGCGTGCTTATACAGCATATAAGGTTCTACCACGTGGCTTATGAGAAGATTAGTTATTATGGTAGCGGCAATAACCCCCACTACTCCGATAAATTGTACGAAAATCACCGAAAGGATTATATTGGCAATTCCCTCGAAGAGTGCCTTCCACCTATCGTTATAAAAGGTGCCCGACGCATCACGGAAGGTGAGCACACCGTAACGCATAAACTGGATAAAGCCATTAATGGTAATGACCGCTGAGATAGAGCGTGCGGCAACAAGGTCGGATGAGAAAAACAGCGCTATCAGACAGTCGGCGATGGAGTAATAGCCTAAGAAAAAGACGGTTCCCACAACGAAATTCATCAGGTGAAAAGAAGAGCAATAGCGCTCCACATCCTGAGGCTTTTCCTTTACGCACAAATGCCCCACGACCGACGTGAGTGAGGTGAAAATAAGGCTGATGACTCCCACCATAGTGGTGGTAAACATAGTATAGTTGGAATATCCGCCAAGGGCGGTCACGCCAACAAATGCGGAGATGACCACACTATCAACGGTATTTACCAGGGCATACCCGATCTTATGCATAAACATAGCCTTTATGCTCTTAACGAGTCTCGATTTTGTTTCGCCGTCAATGCGCTCTTTCTTATTTGAAATAATATCGGGATACTTTTTGCACGAAACACCGCGAGTGAGTATCCACTGCAATAATGTCGCGACAATTCTCGCAATAAGGTACCAAACAAACGAACGAGTTAGCACAAGCGCCACAATTTGAAGCATATACTGCACAAATAGTATCAATGAATTGATACCTGTTGTAATATAATTATTTTTATAAGCGTTTATCAAGGAGATATCTGCGCTAAACAGATAAACCAACACAACGGATATCAGCATAACAAAATATGTGAAATATATGTTAACGCTTAGATTTGAATAATCCTTTGCTAAATATGGCAAGAAAGGCATAATAGCAAGACCAAGTGCAAAATTAATCGAACCGATTATCAGATATGCCTTACGAAACAGGTAATATAGGGCCGAAACCTGAGCCGTGTTACCTTCGACTACGGGTTTGTACATACAAAATGAAATAGCACTGCCCACGCCTAAATCGACTACCGACAGAAAATTGATAATACTTATATATAGAGCATTGAGACCATTCATCTCATTGCCACAGTAGTCTATGAGCAGTCTCTTCACAAGGATGACAAACACCATTAGGAAGAGTTTTGTCGAGACAGATATACTTACGTTAAGTAAACTTTTTCTTTTATCCATAATTCACCATTTCACGGTTTTAACATATCGCAAAGGATAACTCTACAGTCATCCCCTGACATACGTTAATTATCCCGAGACCTCAGAAGAGGCCTCGGGATAATGCCGTCTTAGCCTATGATCTGGCCTAATTCATTGAACTTATAAGTGAGCTCCATTAAGAGTCCGTTGGTCTCCCATACGTAGAAGTCCTGATTTGTTACTAACTTTCCGTTCGAACGGATGAAGTAGTAATGACCGTCGATGTAGTTAAGACCAAGCTTACCGATCTTACCGTGATCATAGTAATAGATACCATCGTCCTTGGTAACGAAACCGTTATACATCTTACCGTCAGGGCCAAATTCGTAGTTACCTAAAGGCAGTTCACAATTGGTTGCCCAAGCGTACTTTGTTCCGGTAGCGCACAGACCCGATGCACAAACAAAATAGTAATCGTCTCCAAATTTGGTAAGGCCTGCATTGTTTCCGCCTAACTTACCGTAAACATAACAGTAAGTCTCACCATTCTTCTCTAGCAGGCCGTGAAGCATCTTACCGTCTGCACCGAACTCATAGGTGCTGCAGGGCAGATCGCAGTGGGTAGCCCAAGCGTACTTGGTGCCGGTAGCGCACTTACCGGTGTTCTCGATGAAGTAATAATCATCACCGATCTTGGTAAGGCCCGCATTGCTACCTCCGAGCTTACCGTTAACGTAGCAGTAAACAACGCCATCCTTCTCTACGATGCCCTGGAGCATCTTTCCGTCGGGGCCGAACTCATACTCACCTATAGGCAGATCGCAGTTAGTAGCCCACGCGTTATACTTACCCGTTGCACACTTACCCGTAGTGGATACGAAGTAGTAGTCGTCGCCAACCTTAGTTAAGCCCGCCTTCTTATAATCGATCTTACCGTTGTAGTAGAAGTAGGTTCCGTCCTCCTTCTCTACGATGCCCTGGAGCATCTTTCCGTCAGGACCGAACTCGTACGTACCCACGGGCAGATCACAGTTGGTAGCCCAGCAGTAGTAGGTTCTGTTAACGGCACAGCGACCGATGGAACTGACGAAATAATAGTCATCGCCAACCTTGGTAAGACCCGCCTTATCGTAGTTGATCTTACCGTTATAGAAGTAGTAGATACCGTCTTCTCTCTCGCCGATACCGTTAAGGAGCTTACCGTCGGGACCAAACTCGTAGTTTCCGCAGGGCAGATCACAGTTGGTCGCCCATGCGTAATACTTTCTGTTAACGGCACAACGGCCTATAGCACTGACAAAATAGTAGTCATCGCCAATTTTGGTTAATCCTGCGCTATCATACTTGATCTTACCGTTTACATAGTAGTAGATTCCATCCTCGGCCTCATAAATACCGTTGACCATCTTACCGTCGGGTCCGAAGAAGTAGGTGCTGCAGGGCAGATCGCAGTGGGTCTCCCATGCATACTTACTTCCGGAAACGGCATAACCGTCATAGCAGAAGAAGTAATAGTCGCCGTCAACCTTCTGCAGACCGATCTGATGTACACCGTCTACTAAATAGTAGGTGCGTCCGTCGATATCATAAAGACCGTCCTCGGTTATCTCCTCATAGATACCGTTCTCATCAAAGCGGTACCAACGCTTTCTTGAATAGTAACCGATGGAGTTGATGTAATAGTAGCAGTCAGTAGCGCGGTAACCGTTCTTGAAGTAGTACATCTGACCGTCGATCTCCTCCCAGCCGGTGTAGTAGTAGCTGGGACCGTAGTAGTATCTGACACCCTTAAGAGTGTTAGCCCACTCACCGGAGATAAGACGTCCGTTTTCTTCAAAGTCAAAGTAAATACCGCCCATTCTGCGGGTTCCGCTGACAGCCTTCTTCGCGCTGTCGAAGTAGTACCAATCGGAGCCGATGGTGTGCCAGCCGGTCTGAAGCACGCCTGCTTTAGCATAGCGATATGCTTCGGTAGCCTCATCGTAGAAGAGACCTGCATACTTGGTCTGGCCAACGTTGATACCGTTCTCACCAAAGTTATAGTAGAAGCCGTCTGCCTCGCAAATGCCGGTGAGTCTTTTGCCGTCTACGTAATATGCAAAGCCGCCGTCCTCATTGTACCAGCCGTTCTTAAGCTCGCTTACCAGGATGTAGCTGTCGCTGAAGTCTGCGTATACGCTGCCGAAGGAGCCTCCCTTTTCGCTGGTATCATTAGGATTAACGAAAGGCTTGAGCTCGTAGATCTCCTGATTCTCAGGCTTGAGAGCGAAGGAGTAAAGTGCGCTTGCACGCAGGTAGATCTCATAGCTGATCTCACCCTTATTCTCTATTACCAGCTTGCTGTTCTCACCCCAGTCAGCATCAGCCTTGGGAGTGAGCTTAATTCCGCTAACGATGCAAAGGGGATTTGCCATAGCGGGATCGATAGCCTTAGTCTGGTCGATCCAGTTAAGAACGAGGGTAAGGCTGTTTGCCTCCTCGTCAAAGATGGTATCAGTTAAAGTGAAATACTGATTAACGATAGTAAGATCGGAATAATCCACCTCAACGTCAGGGTCGAAATAGAGGGTAGGTCTTACCTCGGAAAGCACACTGACACGCTCAGCGAGCTGTAAGAGGAAGCCCCATGCGGAAGCGTCCGCATCCCCTGCACCGGGAAGCATATAGATCAGATCCTCCAGCTGTTTTGGTATCGGGATCTGTGTCATATCGATAGCGAAGGTATAATCCGTTACCATATCCTCGCCGGGAGTAACGATACCGTAGGACTTATTGTCATCGGTAGTGGAGTTGCTGACTTCACGGTACCACGCTAACAGTCGGTCACCGCCTGTCGCCTTATCGAAGTCAAAGGTTACCTCGCCCTGGTTGTAAAGGGAAAGGCTGATGGCAGCAACGATGCTCTCATCCACAGCAAGTGCGGCGTACACCTCAACGTTCTTGAGGTTTAAACCCTCCTTACCGATGAAGGCATTACCCTCAAAGGTACCTGCAGAAGGATTGCTCAGTGAGTATACGATATCAGAATCCTTGAAGAGAACCTTCTTATTCTGATAAAGTACAACTACGGGAAGCACGGTCTTCTCACCGTACACAGCGTCCATACCGGATCTGGTGAAGTATATGTTGTCGGGAACGACCACGTTAACGGTCTTAGAACCGATGATCTCCTCTCCAAGCATAAGGTTGACCTCTATAGAACCGTTTCTAAGAGCGGTCAGCACACCGTCCTCGGTGATGCTTCCCCATCTGGAGTTGGCAACAGCCCAGGTCGCCCCTTCAGGCATCTCGGCAGCGTTACCGGTAGCACTTACACCGCTTGCAGTAAGCTGCATAGAGGTGCCGACAGTCATATAATTGTACTCGCTGTTAATAACAGCGTGGTCAAATGCAGTAGAGCTGGGGGCTGTGGAAACCAGCATCATGGAAGTAGATACCGAACGCATATAACCGTCAGAAGGCTTATTCAGAAGAGAAAGCTCATCCGCACCCTCTGCCTTTGAAACGTAGGTGGTAGAACCGCCACCGTCCATGTTCATAGCGAAAACACATCCGGCGTCCAGCATGACCTGTGCGATCTCAACCATACTACCGCCGCAGGAAACGGGCTCCTGTCTGCCGTCCATGACCATAAGAACTATCTTACCGGTCTTGGTAATACCGAAGGCAGTACGGCTGGCACGACCGTCAACGTAGTTATCGGTATGCTCTACGTTGATCTTACCGTCCTTTACAAGCACTGTACCGAAGCCTGCGATAGCCTCCTGCACCTTGCCCTTGTAAATGGTATTATATTCCTCCTCCGTTCCGATAACGGGGGTACCGTCCTTCAGCACGCCTACGAAGCCGTGTTTGTTGATAGGATGATACTCAACACCATTCATAACAAGAACGCCTGAGGTCTCACCGGTTTCCATATTATAACCGGTGCCGTTAGTGCTCGCGATTACATTGTAGTTAGGTATGTAGTACTCGCTGTCAGGATCGCCGTACTTGTTCTGAGCAGCATTTGCCTGGTCAAGAACGGTCTGCATACCAAATTCAGAAGGATCATTATCCTTGTAGTTTACAAAGAAGTGTACGTCATCTCTGGTTATATCTGCAGTTGCGATGTAGTACACAGTCTGCTTGCCGTCAGCAGTAGTAGCCTGTTTTACGGTCTGGGTGATACCGGGAGCCAGGTTGGAGTTCACTGTGCTGAAGGGTTCAAAGTAGGGATTGGTAATGGAGTCTACATAGTCTCCTCCCATCTTACAGATATAATCTGCAAAGGCATAACAGCACGCCTTACGCAGGTCTGCTAAATCATCAACACCGAATTCTCTGGTGCCCTCGAGGGTAGATACTACCTTGTTACCGGTATAGTTATTATATACCGCATCACGAACGTCAGAACGAAGGCTGGCGCCCTCGAATCTGGTGGAAAGCAAAAATACCGCTCTCTGCTCGTCGGTCAGGTCCTCAGTAAAGTAGTTTAAAAACAGCTCATACAGCACGCCCATATCATATTCGGTAACCTCAAGCATCTTCATAATGAAATATGCATCCTGGTCGCCTCTGATATCAAGCATATTAAAAGCAGAAACACCTGGGTCGACAGGGGTCTTACCAAGATAATTCTCGCTTATCTCGGCAACCATCTCCTCGAGAGTTCCCGATACCTTTCCGTATGCAGAAAACTCAAGAAGGTCAACAAGGTCGCCCGCCCAGCCTGCAACGTCAGCGTGATTTACGCCGAAATCGTTGTGGTAGGTAATGTCCATGGTACCGAACACATGACCGATATCTGCATAATCACCGTTAGGTAAGTAGAAATTACCTAAGTTCTTTAAAGAGCTTATTGAAATAAACTCTTCCTCGGGAACGGCGCAGTTATACTGGTCCTCGATATCGGCTACCAGCTCTGCAAACTCTGCGTTCTCATAGCCCGCCATAATACCCCAGGAGCCTGAGTTATAACGGTCGACACCTGTTCTTACATACTTGATAACAAGATCAAGGGGATCGGTGCCGGGCACCTCCATCGTATAGGAATATGCTAATTCCTCAAGGAGAGCAAGGTTGAAGACGAAGGTCTCAAAATCCTGAAGGAGAGGTGTGTCGAGCTTGGGGATCGCAACGTAAGTAGAATACTTACAACGAGTACAATCCTCATACTCGTACCAACCTTCCCTGGTATAGGTAGGAACCTTTGCCTCGACTGTAACGAGATCGTGCCCGAGAGCGGGGGTCTCCTTCTGAGCTACGATCACCTTGCCGCAAACCTTACAGTGGCTGCCTGCGGTAAGACCGGTACTCTCACAAAGCGCAGGTACCTCCTCGTCTACAACGACAACGTGACTGCCCGAAGGACACTCGGCCACCGCTGCGGTGTCTACCGCGTCGGATGACGGAGCCTCGGCTCTGTAGTTCATAACGCTTCCCTGCATAGCCTCACCCAAAGTAGGATTGAGAGCGTACCAGAGACACTCAAGGGTCTTAATGCAAGAGTTATTTGCCATATCGTAGCCAGACAGCGTATCCATAACCTCGGAAAGCGCCTTGATATCAGAGATGGCGTCAGCCTTGGTCTCCTCATCCATATCCGCTACTGTTGCGTAGATTTCCGCTTCATCTATGGCAGTATTGCCAAGGTAGCGGACAGTCACGGCGTTCAGCTTAACAAGAGCACTAAAGAATGCATTAGTGCCCACCTTCACGTCGGACTTCTCGATCACTGCAACATCATCCGCACCGTCAACAGCAGCAAACGAAGTGATCGGCACCACTGTTACGGACATCAATAATGCCAAAGCAATCGAAAGAATTCGCTTCGCAGTATTGTTCATTAGAAAACCTCCTAAATTAATATCAATAAATTTCAACAGGGATCTGCTTACTAACCGTAAATAAAGCCTTCCTGACCGTTGATGGAATCAACCACATAGTTGATAGCGTCCAACAGTTCATAATAGTGCATTATCTCCGCCTCGGCAAGTCGGTTGTCCTCGGGCAGGCTGTAGCATATGATATACACAGCCACCTTTCCTTCCTCAGACGGCAAATAGCCGTGAAGCTGCCCCTCTCCGCCTTCGCCGTAGGACACGGCAAAAAGATCATAGAAATCATCTGCGAGCTTAGCGGTGAAAAGCGTTTTATAAACACCATCAGTCTCACTTTCAGTGATCACCACGTCTTTAAGATAATCCTCTGGATACTCAAGGGTAATATTTCTGATCTCATCCGGCACAAAGCTCGCTTCTGGTAGATCTATCGTTATATCCTGTGCCTCGGTCTCGTCCTCACTTACACCTTCATCGTGCTCGGGCACCTCGGTCTCGATTTCAGTATGTGCACTCGTTTCACCTATGAATTCGGTGTCGGTGGTTGCTGCTATATAATCATTATCAGCCTTCTTGTCGCATCCCCAAAACAGCACACACAGTGACGACAGCACGGTCAAAATGATGATTACGTTACACTTCATCGGAGCTTCGCCTCCTCAAGTTCGCTTTTACTGCTTATAAAAGGCAGTGCGAGAACAAAGTAGACCATATAGCCCACCTCGGTTCGCATAGAACTGTTATAAAAAATCAGTATCACCGACACTATCGACATAATAAGAGCTGCCTGTGTATTAACCATATCGCCTTCGCCATTTTTTAGACGCTTTCTGCATTGCAAAAAACACATACCGAAAAAAACGAAGTAAATTACTAATCCAATATAGCCAAGCTCTAAGAACAAAAATGCACTGGAGAAATAGTTATATCTGAGGTATGCGTGAGTGCGATAAAAAGGCGTGTTACAAATATCGAAGGACGAAGTGTCACAGTTTCCCAGACCAAGGCCGAAGACTCTGTCTAAAGGATCACTCAATACCGACCTTGCAATAGTGGGAACAGCACTTAACCTGTTTACCGTACGGTCCGAGCTGTAATGCTCCTGGGTAGCCAGCTCCCATACACCGTCAAAAGAAAGGAATCCCTCAAAGTCAAATATCGAAACGAGAATGCTGCTTCCTATAAGCACCAGGGCTACGCAAAGAACGAAAATCAACAGTTTTCTCCATGAAAACGCGGTGATCAGCATAGCCATTCCCAAAATAATAACGAATAAAAAGAAGAAAAACTTCAGTTCCGCCAGCGCTGCTACAAGCAAGGCAACCGCACATTTAGAAAAACTCAGCCAAAACGCCTCTTTTTTTGCCATAAGGCTTAATAAGGATCGGCTCAAAACTATGGCAAAAAATACGATAGTCATACCGTTACAGCCCGTGGAAACACCGAATATACCTCCGAGGTAATCCTGCTTATAGCCCAAAACAAAAAACTGTAAAAGAGATACCGCGGCATTGACCCAAAACAAAACGTCTAAAAACTTATGTACCGTATCAACGTCATTGGCAGACAAATAGCTTATAACTGCAAAGAAATAGACGTAAAAACGGAAATTATTACGCATTCCCCACAGAAAATAAAATACAGACTGATACTTAAATGCATATACTATCAAGCAATACAGAAAGAACAGGACAGCAAAAACCGCAAACGACACTACCGTCCTACTGCCCTTCACCCCTCGAAACGACATAAGCACAAGCAGGAGGACCCATATAACGTCAGCTACATACTTAACCGTTCCCGGCAAAGAAAGCAAGTCAAACAAGGCACCCCAAAATAAGGGCAACAACAAAACACCAAGCGTCATTACCGCAGGAGCAGGTATTTTTCGTATTCTTAATGTTCTGCTTAACTTTAGTACCATTTATCTTAATAATTATAAAGTTTCGCCTTCATAGCCACTATAACGTAGCATATGGCCGAAAGCCTATGTTTGATGCAAAAGAATAATATCTTCTTCTGCAAATTCTCTCCGCTGTAGCAGTGCCTCTTTAAAACAGCCTGCAGCTCAAAATCCTTGATTATTCTGCCAAGAGCCTTATAGCGATCACACAGACCCATGTCAGCACGCACCGCCTGCTTTAGTGCCCCCATTACCAGGCCGAGATATGCCGTGTCGATGGAAGCGGATAGCATCCGCGCGCACCCCATACGTTCACTGAGGGAGCGCATAGACTCGGCAAAGGAGTTGAGCTTGATCAAACGCTCGGGGGTATACGAACGGGAAAACGAGCCGTAATTTACAGTGTAGTGATACATCACCCTATTAATAACTACTGCTTTTTTTATGTATTGATGAAGCTCTGTAAGGGAATAAAAATCCTCGGATACCACTTCCCTCTCGGACACAAAACGCCAACCGCTGTCAAGGATGACCTTTGCCGAAAAGAGCCTGGTGCACGCACTGAGGGTCAGGTTCCAGTCCTCGCCGCTTTCCGCATTCTGCGAAAGCGACATAGGAAGCAGTACATCCATGACCTCATCACCGCAAAAAACATTTTTTGCAGGCGACGGTACAGAAATGCTCTGCACCTCATCATTCTCTGAGTCGCGCTGATCGCAGCCGTAGCACACCATGTCTGCACCGTGCTCCTCAGCGCTTTTAACGCAAATCTCCAAAAGATCCGAGTCAACGTGATCATCGCTGTCAAAAAAGCATATATACTTTCCGCGAGCCACATCTATTCCTGCATTCCGCGCAAGACCCGCACCGCCGTTTTCCTTGTGAATGACCTTTATACGAGGATCCTTTTTCGCCCATAAATCGCACAATTCAGGGCTGGAATCGCCGGAACCGTCATCCACCAGTATCAACTCAAAATCAGAAAAAGTCTGCCCCAGCACATTCCCAATGCATCTATCCAGATACCGTTCAGTATTGTATACCGGAACAATGACAGAAACAGTAACACTCATTGCATATCACCGCTACCAGAAAAGCAATGCTCCAAAAAATCAGAATAGTCCATAAAGATAGGCTCGCACGCCGAGAGAAATGACGCGATTGCGCTATAAATTCCCGAGGTATTCATCTGGTTAGTGAACGCCTTGTTATCAGCGGCACTACGCCCGTCGCAAAAGAGCATGAAATATTCCGCCATAACCTCTGGCGGATGTGTGACACCAAACTTTTTCTTATACTCAACGGCAACAGCCTTAGCTTCCTTAAGCTGAGCAGCTTTTCTCTTTGCCAAAAACTCTTCTATCGACATCAGCCTTTTAGCAGGAACACCGGCATAAACCGAATCGCTCTCGCAGTCCTTAGTGACCACACTGCCCGCACCTATTATCACGTTGTCACCGACTGTAACACCACAGGTTATGACTGAATTCATACCTATAAATACATTGTTACCGACATGCACGGGCGCCTGAGAGCCGAGCACCTGTCCCTCGGCGCAAGTATCCGAAGAATATCTTTTTAGCACGCACCAGGAATAATCGTGGGTCAGTATCTTGACTCCTTCTGCCACGCGCACGTAGTCGCCAAACGTTAATAAAAACGGTGCCGTTTTGTCGATCAAGGTCTTATTGGGTGCATAGACTTTAAAGTCCTTACCGATGGTCGCACCTCTTGACGTGAGGTAGTTCGTAAGGTCCTCAGAGGTCGCATCCTCTCCATATATGAGTTTTCTGATTCTCTTCTTCAAAAAATTCATTTGAACCTCACGTTTCAACACAAGGGCAAAACCACGGCATTGTATAATTATCTATATTATAGTACTGTTTAGGATTAAAGTCAAGAATAATTTATCATTCATATCGCATAAAACGAGGTCACCGTCTTAAAACGGTGACCTCGTTTTATGTTTATATTATTTCTTGGGCTTCTTGATCTTATTGAGCTTTGCGTTTAGGTCAAGGAGCTCTTCCTTGGTGAACTTCACGTCCATCATACCACCCATAAGGGTAAAGAGTCGAAGAACTGTGAAGCCGCCCATCATCGCCATCATCTCGGGGCCTACCTCGAAGCCTGCGGCCTTCATCTTGCCGCCTTCTCCGTCGCCCTTACCGCCCATGAGCTTGCCGACGAGACCCATGAATATCATCTTACCTCTTACGGTGCTGATAACGTCGCTCATCTTATCGTTAAGGGAGAGGTAGCCCTCGGGTGCGTCGATGTCAAACCAGTTAAGGACAGCGCCCTTTTCCTTCAGGCGGTAATCCTCGTTGAAGGTATCCACCTTACGGATAAGGCTCTCGTCCTTACACTCGCCTGCTACCGCAAGAAGTGAGGTCTGCCCTGCATTGGGAACATCGAAATAGAAGAAGTGGTCGGGTGCTGCCTTCTTACCCAGGGAAACACCGTTAGCAAAAAGCTCTACCTCGCTCTGATTGGAGTAAACGGTGACCTTGGTCACGTCCTCAACGCGGTCGATATAGCGCTTACCGCAGATATGCACGAAGGGATCATCCGACAGCCAAGCCTTATATGCGTAGAAGGAGTCCTTCTTATATTTACGGTCAAAGGTTATAAGACCCTTATGGTTCTGACCGTTCTCGCCGCCCTCGTTACGCGCGTCGGCACCGAAGTCAAACATATTCCATACGTGGGTCGCCCACATATACTTACGGGAGAAGAACTGCTTGATAAGCTCCTCGTGGTAGTAAGCCTGATACTCCTCGGTATAGTCGCCCTGCAT
>JAZQCR010000043.1:0-23999 GCA_045546375.1 Eubacteriales bacterium
TCTTTGATACACCTAACATGCGATAAGTGTATGTTATGCGGTATTAGCGTCCGTTTCCAAACGTTATTCCCCTCACAAAGGCAGGTTGCTCACGCGTTACTCACCCGTCCGCCACTAAGTTAAATCCGAATCCTTCCGAAGATCTCATCAAAAGTAACTCCGTTCGACTTGAATGTGTTATGCACGCCGCCAGCGTTCATCCTGAGCCAGGATCAAACTCTCTAAAAAATTGTATCTCATCTTCCGTAGAAGTTGAAATCTTTTAGAGTGCTAAAATCTTAGCTTTTCTCTTACTGTTCTTGAGTATTTCTCAAATAAGAATTAACGAGTAGTTCGTCTTTTACATCTATACGATGCTTTGTACTTCTTACTCTTGTTGTTCAATTTTCAATGACCGTTTCACTGCCTCTTTTGTGCGGTTTTCCGCGACAGCCTGGTTATTATATCAAATACAAAACCATTTGTCAATACCTTTTTTCAAAAAAATTCAAGTTTTTTTCGAAGAATTTTTTGCGGCATTTTTGACCACAATATAGAGAGCAAAACCCTTAATTTTACTACTATATTTAGAGGTTGCCTATAATGGTCGATATTATTCTTCGCACGGTATTTTTCTATTTCTTCGTTATCTTCACCATGAAGATAATGGGAAAAAGGCAGATAGGACAGCTGCAATTATCCGAGTTTGTCATCTCGCTGATGCTATCCGAAATAGCCGCAGATCCGGTGACTAATCCAAGCACTCCCATGATAAATGCCATAGTGCCTATCCTTCTTCTGTTGGGCCTCGAGATCTCAATCTCCTACGCCACCACCAAGGTGCCGAAATTCAAGAAGCTCTTTGACGGTGTCCCCAGCTACATCGTGGTACAAGGCGTACTTGACCAGAAGCAATTACGAAAGAACCGTATCAGCCTGGACGAGCTGCTCTCCGAGATGCGAAAGAAGGACGTCTACGACATAGCCGACGTGGAGTACGCTATCCTCGAGCAGACGGGACAGCTCTCGGTGACGCCCAAGTATCACGATCTGCCTCTGACTAAGGGGGACTATAATATAGTAGGAAAAGAATGCGGCATTGCGCATCCCTTAGTAGTGGACGGACACATCCGCGACTACAATCTTGATCTGCTTGGCCGTGACCACAAGTGGCTGCACAAGACACTCAAGGGGCTGGGCACCGAATACAAAAAGGTATTTCTCTTTACCATCGACGATGCAGGTAAGCACAATCTTATATTAAAGGAAAAGAAATAACCCGCGATGGCGGGTTATTTATATTTCGATTTCTGTAAAGCTTCCATCCTTTAATATATATACGCGCGTGAAGCCTGCTTCTCGCAGTAATTCAATACCGCGGTCAAAGCCCTCGGTCAGATGCTCCGCTTTATGAGCGTCACTGGTGAGGGTGATACGCATACCCCTCGCCTTCAGTTCTTTTAACGCCCACAGAGGCGGGTAAGGCTCAGGTCTACCTGCGCGGATCATGCCGCCTACGTTACATTCAAATATAATATCGGGGCGGGCGGTACATATAGCGTCAAGGGCGGAGCGCGCCGCAGCAAGATAGCGGGGGTGGTTCTCGTCAAAGGCGAGGCCGTCGCCGTTATACTTGGTAAGCACGTCGAAGTGGCCTACCACGTCAACGCCGTCACGCAGGGCATTCTCTACCATATCATTATAATAAGCCTCGCACATAGCGTAAGGATCTCCACCGAAGCCGTCATTGATACAACACATCAGCTCCTCAAGAGAAAGATCCATAGCCCACCTGCCGTGCTCGTTCTCAAGCATATGCACACTGCCGATAGCGTAATCGTATAGGGAACGGTCGATCTCAGAGGTGAGATCCCACTCGATGCCGCAGTATATCTCTATCCTATCCTTATATTCCTCGGCAAGGGCTCTTATCTCACGGATATATCCCTCCTCATCCCGAAGGCTCCAGCTATCGTCGGGAGCAGTCATAGGGCTATGCCCCGAAAAGCCGAGAGAAACAAAGCCGCGTGATATAGCGGCCTCGATCATCTCGCGGACGGTGCTCTTACCGTCGCAGTATGTAGTGTGTGTATGCAGGTTAGATGGGATCAAAGCTCAACCTCATTAGGGTGAGCAGTCAAATCCAAATCCGTTTTGGGAAGGCGGATTTTCGCTCATCCTTCGTTAAAATACTCGGAAATACGTATAGTATTCCCTGCGTTTTGTGCCTTGGCTGAACAAAAATCCGCTCTTCCCAAAATCTCCGACCGCAAAGCGAGGAGATTTCGAGGGATTTTTGTTTCGATCGTGCGCAGTAATGCCCGCGCCTTACAAGCGCGAGCGAGGCGAAAAGCACCGAAATGTACCGTTTTGCGGCGGGTTCGGGTTTAACTGATCACCCTAAAGAAGCAACTTTCCGCGCCGGTATGGCAAGCAGGGCCCGCCTTGACCACCTCGATAAGCAGGGTATCAAGGTCGCAGTCTGCCTTGATGCTGACCACCTTCTGTCTGTTACCGCTGGTCTCACCCTTGCGCCACAGACAGTTTCTCGAGCGGCTGTAAAAGCAGGTATAGCCTTCATCACAGGTAATGCGGAAGCTCTCCTCATTCATATAAGCCATCATCAACACAAGACCGGTCCCCTGCTCCTGTACGATGGCGGGGATGAGTCCGTCTTTATTATACTTTAAATTCATCGTCTGACCTCAACTCCGTTTTCGTGGAGATATTCCTTTAAGTCGGGGATAGCCACCTCTTTAAAATGGAAGATGGATGCCGCAAGGCCTGCGTCGGCAACGCCCGCACGGAAAAGCTCAAGAAAATGCTCTTTACATCCCGCACCGCCCGAGGCGATAACGGGGATACCGACTCTACTCTGAATCTCTGCCAGCATCTCAAGGTCGAAGCCACCCTTTACGCCGTCGGTGTCAATGGAATTTACCACCAGCTCACCTGCGCCGTGCTCATAACCGTACCTTGCCCACTCAAGGGCGTCGATGCCCGTATCCACGCGGTTGCCGTTCTTAAATATACGGTAGCCGCCGTCCACGCGCTTGATGTCCATAGAGAGCACCACGCACTGATCTCCGTACTTCTTCGCCGCACGTTCAATAAGGCTCGGGTCGTTGATAGCGCCCGAATTTACCGACACCTTATCCGCGCCGCAACGAAGCACCCTCTCGAAGTCGTCAACGGTATTGATACCGCCGCCCACGGTCAGGGGGATAAATATCTTTGATGCAACATCCTTTAATATATCGGTAAAGAGAGCGCGCCCCTCAGCGGAGGCGGTGATGTCGTAAAACACCAGCTCGTCTGCGCCTGCGTCGTTATAAAAGCGCGCCATGGTAACAGGGTCAGCCACGTCGCGGATGCCCTCAAAATTAACGCCCTTTACCACCCTACCGTCACGGACGTCAAGGCAGGGGATTATCCTTCTTTTTATCATTTCGCTATCTCCAGCACCTTTTCAAGTTCGAGAGCACCGGTATAAACAGCCTTGCCCACGATAGCACCGTAGGTACCCATCTCTTTAAGTGCCTTTATCTCATCGTAATAGGTGATACCGCCCGAGGCGATAATATTAAGCCCCTTGACCGAGCGCAGGGTCTTATAGACCTCTAAATTAGTGCCCGAAAGCATTCCGTCGCGGGAGATGTCGGTATAGATGACCGTCTTCACTCCCGAGTCACGGAGTCTGACGCAAAAGTCAAGGGAGGAAAGGTCGGTGACGTCCAGCCATCCGCTGACCGCCACCCTGCCGTCGCGTGCGTCAACGCCCACAGCGATGGCGTCCCCGTACTTTTTCACCATCTCTTCCACGAAGGGATAGTTCTTCACCGCCACGGTCCCCAGGATAACTCGGTCTACACCGCGAGAGAGGTAATCGTACACACGCGCTTCGTCGCGGATACCGCCCCCCACCTCGAGGAAAAGACCCTTCACCTTGGCAAGCTCTCCGATAGGGCCAACGTTGACCCCGGTTCCTGCCTTGGCTCCGTCAAGGTCAACGGCGTGCAGGTTGACCGCGCCCTTCTCTAAAAACTCATAGGCCACGTCCACAGGGCTGTCGCCGTACACGGTGACCTTATTATAGTCACCCTCTTGCAGACGCACCACCTGACCGCCTATCATATCTATTGCAGGATAAATCTGTAGCATTTTATATTAGTTGGGGAAACTTTTCCGAAAGTTTCCCCAAACCCCTTCAAAACTTTTTGGCCTGATTAATTTTTGAGTTTGTGCGAACACACATCAAAGGTTTGCGAAAGAGGAAAGTAAAGCAAGGCCCGCCTTACCGCTCTTTTCCGGATGGAACTGTGCTCCGTACACCTTGCCCTTGCCCACAAGTGCAGGCACCGCCACGTCGTACTCGGCGGTGGCGATGAGGCTGTCCTCACAGCCCTTGGCGTAGAAGGAATGCACGAAGTACATATGGTCTCCCTCGGCATTTCTCGCCATTATCTCGTCCTCACGGACTATATCGAGGGCGTTCCAACCCATATGAGGTATCTTTAAGTCCTCACGGATATCACCCTTAAAGGTGCAGACCTCTCCGCGAAGCAGACCGAGGCCCCAGTGCTCGCCGTATTCATAGCTCTTCTCAAAGAGCATCTGCATACCCAGGCATATACCAAGCACGGGCTTACCCGCCTTTGCCTCCGAGATAAGAGCATCGTACATACCGCTGGCTCGTAACTTCGCAACCGCATCACCGAAGGCGCCGACACCGGGCAGTATCACACGGTCGGCATTATATATATCCTCAGCAGTGGTGGCAAGGCACGCTTGCGCACCTATCTCCTTAAGTGAACCCATAAGGGAATAGAGATTCCCGCATCCGTAGTCAATAACCGCTATCATAAGAGTCCTTTCGTAGAGGGGATCTCGCCGCCCAGAGTCTTGTCTTCAAAGACCGCCTTGCACAGTGCTCTGCCGGTGGCCTTGAATACTCCCTCCAATATATGATGGGTGTTCTCACCCTCAAGCTGCTTTATGTGCAGGGTAACGTCAGCGTTTCTTACAAATGAGATGAAAAACTCCTTCACAAGCTCGGTATCCATCCCGCCCACGGTAGGATTCAGCCCGTGCAGATCATAGGTCAGATGGGCTCTGCCAGATATATCCACGCTTGAGAGGATAAGGGTCTCGTCCATAGGAAGCACTATACTGCCATAGCGGGAGATGCCGCGCTTTTCACCTACAGCTTCGGCAAAGGCCTGACCGAGGCAGATACCCACGTCCTCTACAGAGTGGTGATAGTCCACCTCCGTGTCCCCCACACACTTGACCGAAAGGTTCATCCTTCCGTGGCGGGCAAAAAGGGTGAGCATATGATCCATAAAGCCACAGCCCGTATCGATAGTACCCTCTCCGTTTCCGTCAAGGTCAAGGGTGAGGGTTATATCCGTCTCGTTGGTCTTTCTTTTTATCTCTGCTTTTCTCATGATAATACCTGCATCAGCGCCTGGAAGAAGGCGTCCATCTGCTCTTTATTTCCTATAGAAATTCTTACGTATCCGTCTATGCGGGGTGCATTAAAGTAGCGCACCAGCACTCCCCGCTCCTTTAGTCCCTCGTATATATCCTTCGCCGCCTTACTTTCGTGCTTGGCGAAAACGAAATTGGAGTGAGAGTCCTGCACCGCAAAGCCCATCTCGCGAAGGCGAAGGGTGGCGGCCTCTCTCTGCACCTTTATTTCGGCGATACAGCCATCGTAATACTCCTTGTCCGCTATGGCGGCGGATGCCGCACGGATGGAGAGAGTATTCACGTTATAGGGGTTAAAGCTGCAACGGAAGGTGTTTAGATCCTTGATTATCTCTTCATTTGCCACGCCATATCCCACGCGCAGACCCGCAAGGGAGCGGCTCTTTGAAAAGGTGCAGGTGACCAGGAGATTATCGTACTTTTTAGTAAGAGGAATAGCGCTCTCGGGAGCAAAATCGCCGTAGGCCTCGTCGATGATAACGAGGTTATTGGGATTCGATGCCACGATGCGCTCTATCTCGTCTATGCCAAGCCACAGACCCGTAGGTGCGTTGGGGTTGGCGATGACGATATTCTTGTTTATGCCGCAGAAGGCATCCACGTCCACGCTAAAGTCATCCTTCAGAGGGATCTGTGTCAGCCTAACACCGAAAAGGTCGGCAAAAACGGGATAAAAGCTGTAGCTGATATCGGGCGCTGCCAGCTCTCCGCCTCTGCCGCAGAAGCCCATAATGGCAAAGGCAAGCACGTCGTCACTGCCGTTAGCGCAGAAGACGTTCTCCGACTTCACACCCATAGCCTCACCGATAGCGCCAGTCAACCGGGAGAGAGTAGGGTCGGAATAGAGGTTAAGGGTGTCAATAGCGCCCGCAACCGCCTCTCTTACCTTAAGTGAGGGAGGAAAGGGTGACTCGTTGGTATTCAGTTTTACGTACTTTTTGTCCTTAGGCTGTTCGCCCGGTGTATAAGGCACCAACTTCTCATAGTCGGGTGCTATAAATCTGCTCATATAGTTTCTCTTTTCTTATTCAAATCTCTTAAGTACGCTAAGGCCGTGAGCCTCAAGGCCTTCACGTGCGGCAAAGCGTGCTACGTGGTCCTTGGCCGCGGCGAGAGCCTCGGCAGAGTAGCTTAGGTACTGTGTCTTCTTCACAAAGTCGTCTACCGACAAGGGGGATGAGAAGCGGGCTGTGCCCGAGGTGGGCAGAGTGTGGTTAGGCCCCGCAAAGTAGTCGCCGAGAGCCTCGGGCACGTTTCTGCCGAGGAACACACTGCCTGCGTGCTTGACCTTTTCAAGAAGTGCGAAGGGGTCGTCCACGCACAGCTCAAGGTGCTCGGGGGCTATCTCATTGCTGATCTCTACCGCCTCGTCCATATCGTCAACTAAGATTATCTTGCCGTTTGTATCAATAGACTCCCTTGCTATCTCCGCTCTCATAAGGGTGGGTATCTGCTTTTCCAGTTCTGCGCTGACGCCCTCGGCAAGCTCGGGGGAGTCGGTGACCAGGACTGCGGAGGCGAGCCTGTCGTGCTCTGCCTGAGAGAGCAGGTCTGCCGCCACCAGGCGTGGGTCGCAGTTACCGTCAGCCACAACCAGGATCTCGCTGGGGCCCGCTATCATATCAATATCAACAACGCCGTACAGCATACGCTTGGCGGTAGCAACGAAGATATTACCGGGGCCCACCACCTTGTCTACCTTGGGGGTACTTTCAGTACCGTAGGCAAGGGCCGCCACGGCCTGTGCGCCGCCTATCTTAACGATAGTATCAACACCCGCCACCTTTGCCGCCGCAAGGATAGCGGAGGGGATGGAGCCGTCCTTATCGGGAGGTGTCACCATGACCAGCTCCTTTACTCCCGCAAGCTTGGCGGGAACTGCGTTCATAAGGACGCTCGAGGGGTATCTGGCAGTGCCGCCGGGCACGTAAAGACCCGCACGCTCGATGGCGCTTACCTTCTGACCGAGGATGATGCCGCCCTCCTTCTCTATTTGAAAGCCGGTGCGTACCTGCTTTGCATGGAAGTCACGGATATTCTCATAAGCCAGGCGCAGGGTCTCTAAAAATTCGGGGTCCTCGGAGGCATACGCCGCCTCTATCTCCGCCTCGGTAACACGAAGGTTCTCGGGACGAACGCCGTCAAAGCGCTCGGTGTAGTCGAGGAGCGCCTCGTCGCCGCGCTGACGCACGTCGTCGATGATAGCGCGCACCTTGTCCTCTACTCCGCTCTCTATCTTTATATCTCTTGTAAGTATCTCCGAGATAGGCGTCTCGGAGGCCTTCATTATTCTGATCACTGTAATGCTCCTTTGATCTTTTCGGTGATGGCGTCTATCTCCGCCGCCGCGAAACGGTAGGACGCCTTATTTGCGATAAAGCGTGCGGAAATAGGCAGTATGCGCTCAAAAACGCTCAGGTTATTCTCTTTTAAGGTAGTACCCGTCTCCACTATATCCACGATAACGTCAGAAAGCCCTAAAAGGGGCGCTATCTCGATAGAGCCGTTGAGCTTGATTATCTCTATCTCGCGGTTGATGGAGGAGTAGTAGCCCTTGGCTATATTGGGGAACTTGGTAGCCACGCGCACGGGGCGGCTGGGGTCATCCTCATAGCCGTTCTTGGCGGCGATGCACATATCGCACTTGCCAAATCCAAGGTCTAAAAGCTCGTATATATCGAAGTTATCCTCAGCCAAAATGTCCTTACCCACCACGCCGATGTCGGCGGCGCCGTGGCTCACGTAGATAGCAACGTCCGAGGGCTTGACTAACATATAGCGCAGTCCCTTTTCCTTATTCTCGAATACCAGCTTGCGGCTGCCCTCTTTCAGCTCGGGGCACTCAAGGCCCACCGAGGCAAAGAGGTCATAGACCTTGTCGCCAAGGCGTCCTTTGGGTAAAGCAATATTTAACATAGCTTGCCTCCCTCATAACGGTAAACGGTCTTTGCGCGCACGTCCTCTGCCGCGCTCTGCACACGCACGCTCTTGCCCTCGTCAGCTAACTTACGAACGATGGGTAAAAGCCCCTTGGTGTCCTCAGCCACGATAAGCACGTCGGTATCGTACTCCGAAGATGTAGGATAATAGAGATTCAGTCCGTCAAGGTACACGGCAAAGCCGATTGCCTGAGCGCCGCTCCTTATCCTGTCGGCAAGCAGGTCGTAGCGACCGCCTGAAAGAACAGCTCCGGGGGCATTCTTCACGTATCCTTTGAAGATAAGACCGTTATAGTAGTCAATGTGGTTGATGACCGATGCGTCAAAGCGCATCTTGTCTATATAGGGCGAGTCGGAAAGCTCGTCGGCAAGGCGAGAGAGCTCCTCTGCCGCACCCAGCATAATATCGTCCATGCAAAGAGAGCGCAGGGTAGGCAGTACTTCCCTGAGGTTTCCCGACAGGTCTGCAAGGGCGCAGAGGGTGTCCGCACCCTCACCTAAGATACGGCGTATCTCGTGAGTGCTCTTGGAGCTGACGTTGCGGATAAGCGCCTTTTTGGTCTCCTCGGGCAGAGGCAGGGTGTCGACGTAGTGCACGGCCAAGCCCATGTGAGAAACCGACAGCATAAAGTCAGCATCAATTGCCTCAAGGGAGCGAAGCGCCAAATAACAGAGCTCCGCCTGGGTGTAGTCGTCCACCTTGCCGAGAACCTCGGTGCCTATCTGCTTTATCTCGCGGTAGTCGTGGCTCTCCGCGCTCATACGGTAGACCGTCTCGTTATAGTAGAGCTTGGTGCGCTCCTTGCCCGCTAACTTAGCATTCTTTACGATAGACAGGGTTATATCCGGCTTCAGCGCCATCAGGCGTCCGTCCGAGTTATTAAAGGCGATGATACCCTCGTCGGGCAAAAACTTTCTGTTATCGGAATAAAAGGAATACTCCTCAAACTTCGCCATAGAATATTTCTGATAAGAAAAAGACTCGTAAATGTCGGGCAAAGACACCGACAGCTTATCTTCCTTTGGCATATTGTCACGGTAGGACATTATCTTCTCGCTTTCATTTGGTAGCAAACTAAAGTGCTGATTATAATATTACATTATATTATATCAAAAAAGAGTACCGCTTGCAATAGAAAAAACAAAGAAAAACACCTTGAAAGCCGCGTTTTCAAGGTGTTTTGATATTCTATTTCTTCTCCAGCGCTATGAAGAACGGTGAATCAGGGGAATTGAGTATCCTGAACATCCCCACGCAGTACTGCTTTCGGTCGTAATTCTCGCCCAAGTACTCTATGAGCATCTTACCCTCTGCCTCACCCTCCGCGTGACCCGGATAAATACAGATAAGTATAATCCCGTCATCATCCAGAAGATCAATAGAATCTGTAACCGCCTTCAGCGTGCTTTCCCTCATAGTGGTGACCTTCTTGTCGCTTCCCGGCAGGTATCCGAGATTAAATACGCCTGCGCAGATAGGCCCCTCCACGTACTGCTTCACGTTTGCGTGGGAGTCGTGGATAAGGGTATAGTTCTCGGGTGCGCCGTGGTCGGTGAGATTCCTTTTCGTGGACTCTAAGGCCGCCGCCTGCACGTCGAAGGCCCAAACGTGACCGCCCTCACCTACCGCCCTCGATAAATACAGGGTATCGTGTCCGTTACCCATAGTGAAGTCACAGACCTTGCCACCTTCCTTAATGTGAGCCGACAAAAACTGCTTTTCCAACGTTCTTAGATCTACCATAATTCCCTCGCAAAATCGTTTTATATATTCTAACACCCTATACGCTGTTATTTGTTAACAAGTTGTTAACAAATGTGTGCTATTATGAAATGCAAAAGATTATTTTCGGGTGAAAAATGAAAGCTTCGCAAAAAAGAAAAGAGAAAAAAGAACGCAAAGAACGCTTATACCGCCCTCGCACGGCAGGTGAGCACGCCGCACACCAACGTGCCATACTTTATGGGCTCATAACGGTGTTTTTTTGTCTCGCTCTTTTGTTGGGGGCCTTGATAGCCGGTTTTTTCATTAAAGACGATGGCAAAAAGGACGAAATCGTCGCTCCCACCGCCACCGACACGCCCGAGGTTCACCACGCCTATACCGTTATTATCGACCCCGGACACGGAGGCCCCGACACAGGAGACAAGCTGTCGGATACTTTAAACGAGAGCGAACTGACTATGACGCTGGCAAGGGACATCGCAACTATCCTTCAGGATAAGGGCTGCAGAGTCGTCTTTACCCGCACCGAGGAAGCCGAAGAGCTTATCTCTGACGAAAAACGCATCAAGAACGTGGAAGGTGACTGTATGATAAGCCTGCACACCTGCGTAAAAAAGGGCGCATACTATTCCCTGCTCTCGGACACCACCGAAAGCTCAGGCTACCTGGCAGAGTACTTCGGCACGCCGAAGGCAGAGAGCGAGCAGGTCATCACACGACCCACATCCGTTCCCTGCGTACTCCTCGGCATTGACGAGGATACCGACGCAGAGCCCATCGCAGAAGGAATTATGGAATATCTTGAAAGGTTTGTAAAATGAGCACCGCACCCGAGGCATACCTGACGGGTAAGGCGTACTTCTACCGCGAGGAATATACAGTGCGCCCGGGAGTACTGATCCCACGGCCGGATACAGAGCGTGTAGTGGAAAAGCTTGTGGAGCTTCTTCCACAAGGAGGGCACTTCACCGACCTGTGCTGCGGTTCGGGATGCATCGGCATCTCTGCCCTGTGCGAGCGCACGGATGCTACCGCTCACGCATATGATATAAGCGATATAGCTATTGAAACGTCCCTTGAGAACGCCGAGAAAAACGGCGTTATGGGGCGATACACCGTGAAAAAGGGCGATATATTTGCCCTCGACATGGAGGAGACGGATATTATCGTTTCCAACCCGCCGTATATAAGGCGAGACGTTATACCCACCCTGGACCCTTCGGTAAAGGATCACGAGCCCATCCTCGCTCTCGACGGAGGGATAGACGGCCTTGACTTTTACCGCGCTATACTTGATAGCTTTTCCCCTAAAGAGTGCTTTATCTTCGAGATAGGCTACGATCAGGGGGATGACATAAAGGCCCTCGCAGAGGAGAGGAATATGTCCTGCGAGGTAAGCCGCGACTACGGCGGAAACGACAGAGTTGCTGTAATAAGGAGACTTTGAGCATGATAAATCTTTGTTGCGCCTTCGGCGGACGCTCGGATGAATACGAGGTATCCCTGCAGAGCGTTTACGGCGTTCTTAAGAACGCAGACAAGGCAAAATATAACCTGATAAAGTTAGGTATCACCCGCGACGGTAAGTGGTACCGCTACACAGGAGATGACGAACGCATAAAGGACGGAAGCTGGACAGAGGACTTAGAGAATCTGCATCCCGCGCACCTTTCCCAGACCTATGGCGACCACAATCTGTACAGCGATATGGGAGAAACCAAAATAGACGTGTTCTTCCCCGTTATGCACGGTACCAACTGCGAGGACGGCGTACTCCAGGGAGCTTTAGAGCTGTGCGGCATACCCTGCGTGGGCAGTGACCACGCCGCCTCTGCCTGCTGTATGGATAAGGCCATAACCAAGCTCATCGTTCGCGACACGGGTGTACCCCAGGCGGACTGCGTCATAGTCACCCGACGCGAGGTAAACGCCGCACTTGAGGGCATCTGTGACCGCGTGGAAGAAAAATTCCCCTACCCCGTATTCGTTAAGCCTGCAAGAACGGGCAGTAGCGTCGGCGTAAGCAAGGCAAAGACAAGAGAGGCCCTTCGCGAAGCTCTTGTAAACGCAGTTAAGTACGACAGCAAGGTGCTGATAGAAGAATTTGTACCCGGAGGGGAGTTTGAGGTGGCTGTCCTCGGCAACGAGGATCCTATGGCATCCTGTGTCGGCGAGATAGAGCCCGGAGCCGAATTCTACGACTATGAAAACAAGTATGCGGACGACACCGCCCGCTATTACATCCCCGCACGCCTCACCCCCGAAATTGCAGAGAAGATAAAGGGCTACGCCATAAAGGTGTATACCGCCCTTGGCTGTAAGGGACTTTCCCGAGTAGACTTCTTCTACGACGGAGAGAATATTACCTTTAACGAGATAAATAACCTGCCGGGCTTTACCCCCATCAGTATGTACCCGAAGTTATGGGCGCACGAGGGGGTCAGCTACTCCGAGCTTATTGACAGGCTGGTGGACTTAGCATGATAGGAGTTTTCGACAGCGGCCTTGGAGGGCTCACCGCCCTTAAGGAGCTAAGGGAATTGATGCCCGAGGAGGACATAGTCTACTTCGGCGACACCGCCCGCGTGCCCTACGGCCCGCGTACACCAAAGACTATCATCTCTTATGCCAAGCAGGACGTGAGATTTTTATCCGAGTTTAGTCCCCGCGCCATCCTTGCCGCCTGCGGTACGGTCTCAAGTACCGCTATGGAGGCTTTAGGTGAGTGCTTTACCACACCCATCATCGGCGTGGTGGACGCCACGGCAAGGGCGGCGGCAGAGGCAACCAAAAACGGAAAGATAGGCATTATCGGTACTGCGGCTACCATCGCCAGCCGCTCATATGAGAAGGCCCTCGGCAGGATAGGTGACTATACCATCACCGCCACCCCCTGCCCTCTCTTCGTGCCCCTGGTGGAAAACGGCTTTACCGCCCCCGACTGCGAGATAACCCGCCTAACGGTAGAGCACTACCTCGCAGAGATCAAGGCGGCAGGGTGTGACACCCTGATCCTGGGCTGTACCCACTATCCCATTATCGCCCATCATATCGCCGCCGCGCTGCCGGGAGTGACCCTCATAAACTCCGGCAAGGCAAGTGCTATGGCTATGAAGGCTCTGTGCGAGAGCTTACCCGCGGATAATAACGGCGGTAAAGTATCCTACTTCGTATCCGATGACAAAGTGGGCTTTTCAAAGCAAGCGGAGCTTTTCCTCGGCCACGGCGTTGACGGCGAGGTAGAGCAGATAGACATAACAAAGTATTGATAAGGACTTCAAACGAAGTCCTTTTTGTTTCGAAAAACGGAAGAGTATAATCGTTATTTCTCTTGAAAAAAGGTGGGTATTCTGCTATATTGTAATCAGTAGGGTGATCATTCAAACCCTAAACACGGAGGTGGCGTTATGCTGACGATAGAAGAAAAGCGAGCCTTATATATGGGCAGCTACGAAAAGAATAAAGAATATGTGGATAAGCGTGTATCCGAGGGGATCGAGGCTAACCGCAAGGGAGACTGCAAGGTTCGTTTTGCGGATGAAAACGGCAAGCCTTTAGCAGGCAAAAAGGTTAAGATAAACCAAAAAACTCACGACTTCAAGTACGGAGCCAACATCTTCCTCCTGGACGAATTTCCCGACGAAGCGGACAACGAGGCATACCGCAGCGAATTCAAGAAGTACTTTAATTTAGCTACCGTTCCTTTTTACTGGTGTGACTTGGAGCCCGAGAGAGGCAAACCCAGATATGCTAAGGACAGCCCTAAGGTATACCGCCGTCCCGCACCCGACCTGTGCATAGAGTACTGTGAAGAGAACGGCATCACCCCCAAGCTCCACTGCCTTGTGTACGACCATTTCCGTCCCAAATGGATGGATGGGCTCTCAGAAGACGAGATGCTCGCCCTTTACGAAAAGCGCTTCTCCGAGATAGCAGAGCGCTACACGGGTAAGTTCTTCGAGATGGAGGTCATCAACGAGCAGTTCTCGGTAAACCGCTTAAAGACCGAGTTCTTAAGGACACCTACTGCCGTAAAGGATATGTTTGCCCTTGCAAGAAAGCACTTCCCGAAGGAAAAGCTCACTATTAACGAGGGCAACCCCATGATGGACGTGGCCAAAAACCTCTGGTACGGCAGATACTATCTGCAGTGCGAGAGCCTGCTTGCTCAAGGTGTTTCCATCGACCGTATCGGTATGCAGCATCACCTCTTCGTTGGTACCGGAGTTGAGATGGACTGTGACTACGACGGAGACATCCGCGCATATACTTACTTTAGCGATCCTATGATGTTCTACCGTGCCCTTGACCGCATGGGCTCCCTGGGTAAGCCCCTGGAGATAACCGAGGTCACCATCCCCACCTTCGGCAAGACCGAGGGGGATGAGCAGCTCCAGGCGGATATGCTCAGGATGTGGTATTCGGTATGGTTCTCCCACCCTGCTGTTGACTGCGTAGTATACTGGAACACCGTGGAGGGTATGACCTACGATATCCCCGGCTGGCATGAGAACACCGGCAGAGGAGGCCTCTGGCACAGGGATATGACACCCAAGAAGTCTGCCCTGACCCTCAAGAAGCTCTTTAACGAGGAATGGCACACCGACCTTGAGCTTACCACCGATGAAAACGGATACGTTACCTTCCGAGGCTTCTACGGAGACTATACCGCTGACATCGGCGGAAGCAAATTTGAGTTCGGTATTCATAAGGATAACGACAATACGTACATGCTATGAGGTGTTGACACCTCATCCACCGCGACTTCGTCGCGGTCCCCCTTCTCCCGCCGGAGAAGGCAACAGAAAACTACGCTGCCACCATCGACGGAAGCAAATTTGAGTTCGGTATTCATAAGGATAACGACAATACGTATTTACTGTAAAGAAAAACTGCAACGGCACAGCCGTTGCAGTTCTTTTGTTATCCGATAGGAGTGAACTCGCCCGTCTCGATATCAAAGACGTACTGTCCGCCTACCTCATAGTCCGCATAGGTGGCGTTTTCCTTAAGGGTCCTGGCAAAGACGCAGAAGTATCTGCCGTCAAGATCATCGCCGCCGAGAGATAGTATCTCTCCGCCCAGCGTTCGGGGATCATAGTCCACCCGCTTTACCTCGCCGGTAGCAATATCACCGATACAAATGCAGTCCTCGTAGTAGTCGTAAACGTTCTCCACTTCACCGGTGCGCTCGTTCACGTACTCGCCTATCTTCACGGGCTCCTCCAGGGGAAGCAGATACACTACCTTATCGCCCATCACCTTGTACGGTCCGCAGTCGGGAATAAACGTCTCGCCCACACCGCTCTCAAGGTTTTCGCGCCCGAGAGTATACCTTCCGAAGATCCAGTTTTTGCCCGTGCGATCACACACCAGTCTGTACGCTCCGCTGACAGAGTGATAGAGCGCGTAACCCTCCGTATCATCAAGGTTACTACGGTTTTCGTAGTTTTCATCGGTGGTATAGTGCTCGAAGGCTGCACTAAACTGTGTCCAGTAATAGTCTCCACCCTCGACACCCTCTAAATACTGCTCACCGTCAAGGGGCTCGGTGTTCATTTTCTTTACCTCGCCGCTTATGACATCATAACGGTAAAGGTCGTATTTATTGACCGTCACCCGTCCTCCGTTGGCCTCGGTCACGTCCACGTCCACGGAAGAATTGAAGAAAAGATAGTTCTCGTAATGGCTCAGCGTGTTCACGCGGCTACCCTCGTCAAAGACCGGGGAGGCCTCGCCGCTTTCCATATCGTACTGCCAGAGAGCAAAGCTCCACATACCCTCACCCTTGCCCTCGCGCACGTAGAATACGTGGGAGTCGGTGACGTAAACGCCGAAGCCCTCTTCCTCCGCTACCAGCTCGCAGGTGTCCTCTGTGTGAGGACAGTCCGCTTTGGTGCAGAGGTAGTTCATCTGTCCGCTCTTTGCATCCACCGATACCAGTCTGCCTGACGACGCCATCATATATATCTTTTCCGTGTTTTTATAAAGCTGTTTGCCGGGGGTCGGTGCGGTAAAGCTGGATGCAAACAGCAGGGTTGCGAGACCTATGGCGAGCACGCCCGCCACGATCATCGTCCATTTTATCTTTCGACTGAATTTCATTATAGATCTCACCCTTCCTTTCAGTCCCACCTCCCCAAAATGTATAGGGCTGATGGTTATGATTCGCCGTGCCACCCTCGCACGGCCGGTGCCTATCTTAACGAGAGAAAGAGCGTATAAGCGCCTGTCAGCGTGACACATCCCATGTACCACCGAGCGGTCACATTGGAACTCGATATCACGGCAGAAGAGCACAAACGCCGCCCACATAAGAGGATTGAACCAATATACGGATAAAAGCAGATATGCCAAGGCCTTGGTCAGATGATCGCCGTGAGCGATGTGGGCACGCTCGTGTGCGATCACGTGAGAGCGCATGGGCTCACGTAGCCCTGCGGGCAGGTATATCCTCGGGCGAATGATACCGAAAACGAAGGAGTTACCGATATTTTCCGCCTCGAAAACGCCCTTATCGGCAGGGTAAGCGAAGCGCACCTTTCTTTTAAGTAGAGCATATCTGATAAGCCCCACCGAAAGTACGCCTACGCTCACCGCAAGCCATAGATAAGGCACTGCTTCCTTAAAACCGATCTCCACGCCCTCGACCTGTGCACTTTCGGTCTTCGACGTGAGCTCCTGCTCGTAGGTAGAGACCCTTTGCTCACCGTATACGAGCTCGGACATACGCTCGGGCGCAAGCTGCTCGATGGCCACCGTCCCCTCTTCCCTTTCACCCTCGTAGGGTACCTCTACGTAAAAGGGAAAAAGCAAACGAAGGGCTACCAGCGCCCACAGCGCCCTCATCATCCACGAGGGAGATGAGCGAAGGAAAAAACGGAGCGCACACACCGCCGCCAGCAAGAGGCTGACGCCGAAGCCTACGTCCATTATCCGCAAAAATACGTCGCCGATCATTCTTCCTCCTCAAGGAGCCTTAAAAGCTCTGCTGCCTTGTCATCTGACAGCTTACGCGACTTTGCAAAGGCGGCGATAAATGCGGGCATAGACCCCTCGAAGGTCTTGTCAAGCATCTCGTCCACCTCGGATAACTGTACCTCGTCCTTTGTAACGAGGGAGGTAACCGCGGAGTCCTCCATACGGAGCACTCCCTTCTCGCAAAGGCGCTTTATGACCGTATAAGTGGTGGTGCGTGACCAGCAAAGCCGTTCCTTACAGATGGCGGCAAGCTCGGAGGCCTTCACAGGCTCCTTCTCCCACACTATCAGGCAAAGCCTGTACCCACTTTCGGAAATTCTCGACGTATTCATGTTCAGATCCTCCTGTCTACAACTTTAGACAACTATAGTTTACACTTGTAGACAGTTTTTGTCAACACTTTTTTGCAAGTTTATATTTTGTTTACAAATGTAGACACTGCGAGATTTACAATTTATGTATTGAAAATCGAAGGTTTTCGTGATATATTATACTTGTAAATTCAAATTACATATGGAGGACAAAAAAATGGCAAACAGATTCGTTTTAAACGAGACTTCCTACCACGGCGCAGGCGCTATCGCCAATATCCCCGTGGAGATCAAGGCACGCGGCTTCAAGAAGGCTTTCGTATGCTCTGACCCTGACCTCATCAAGTTCGGCGTTACCGCTAAGGTCACCGACATCCTTGATGCAGAGGGCGTAGAGTACGCGATATTCTCCGAGATCAAGCCCAACCCCACCATCGAGAACGTGCAGGCAGGCGTTGAGGCCTTCAAGGCTGCAGGCTGTGACTGCATCGTATCCATCGGCGGCGGTTCCTCTATGGACACCGCAAAGGCAGTCGGTATCATCATCACCAACCCCGAGTTCGCTGACGTTCGCTCCCTTGAGGGCGTCGCTCCCACCAAGAATCCCTGCGTTCCCACCATCGCAGTTCCCACTACTGCAGGTACCGCCGCAGAGGTAACCATCAACTACGTTATCACCGACGTACAGAACAACCGCAAGATGGTCTGCGTAGACGTTCACGACATCCCCGCCGTTGCAGTAGTTGACCCCGATATGATGGCTACCATGCCCAAGGGGCTTACCGCCGCTACCGGTATGGACGCGCTGACCCACGCTATCGAGGGCTACATCACCAAGGGCGCTTGGGAGCTCTCGGATATGTTCCACCTGAAGGCTATCGAGATCATCGCACGCAGTCTGCGCGGCGCAGTTAACGGCTGCCCCGTAGGACGCGAGGGTATGGCTCTCGGTCAGTACGTAGCAGGTATGGGCTTCTCCAACGTAGGTCTCGGTATCGTTCACTCTATGGCGCACACTCTGGGCGCTCTCTACGATACCCCCCACGGCGTAGCTAACGCTATCATCCTGCCCGTAGTAATGGAGTACAATGCTCCCGAGACAGGTGAGAAGTACCGCGACATCGCAAAGGCCATGGGTGTCGAGGGTACAGACGCTATGACCATCGAGGAGGCACGCAAGGCGGCTGTAGACGCAGTTCGTGCTCTGTCCGCTGACGTCGGCATCCCCGCTGACTTAAAGGAGATCGTGAAGATAGAGGATCTTCCCTTCCTTGCTCAGTCTGCATACGACGATGCTTGCCGTCCCGGTAACCCCCGTGAGACCAGTGTCGAGGAGATCACCGAACTCTTCAAGAAACTGTTATGATAGGTTATAATGAAAGTCCCTCGTTTTGAGGGACTTTTTCAGTTTGGCTGAGCCTCATCCACCACCGGATATCACGAACTTCACAGAGATGTGATTAATCCTCCGGCGGTCCCCCTTCCCCCACCGGGGAAGGCTAATAGCTTGCCGTCCCGGTAACCCCCGTGAGACCAGTGTCGAGGAGATCACCGAGCTCTTCATGAAGCTGTTATAATTCTATAAGCAATAAAAAAAGTGCTGACCGAAGGGTCAGCACTTTTTCTTTATCAGAGATTAGACTCAATATATCTTGTAAGTATGGTAGCCATCTGAGCTCGGGTCGCATTTCCCCGAGGGGCCAGCAGATTGCCGGGCATACCGCCGATATAACCCTTGGCGTTTGCCCACTGCATTGACTCAAGTGCCCAGGAGGACACCTTATTTGCATCCTTGTAAGCGGAGATGTCGCCCTTAACGGATGCCACGTCGATGCCCTTATACTTTGCGTATCTAAAGAGCATGGTAGCGAAGGTCTCGCGGTTGAGCTTTACGTTAGGATCGAACTTTCCTTCACCGGTACCGCCTACGATACCGTTCTCGGAAGCCCACATTACTGCATTATAGAACCAGTCCTTTGCCTTTACGTCCTTGAAGGGGTTAGCTATACCGTCAACGGCAGGCTTGCCCTCCATATTGTAGAGAACAGTTACAAGCTGTGCACGGGTAGCGGTACCTTCGGGAACGAAGGTGGAAACGGACATACCGCCCATATTGCCCATGGTGCAGATCTTCTCGATGTATTCTCTGCCCCAGTAATTTGCCTTTACGTCGTCAAACTTGGTGGCTACCTGTACGCCCTCCTCGGTTCCGAAGGGAGAGGTCTCGCCCGTAACGGTGAAGGAACCGATGCGGTTAGCGCCTAACTTCTCGGAATATACGTTATTGTTGGCAAATCTTACGCAGGTCTTGGTATTGGGAGAGCCGTCAAACTTCACGTTACATACTCTTAAGTATGCGTCGTACTCGCCTGCCTCAAGGGTATTGGGAAGGCGAACCTCAAAGTCTACGTCAGAGGTGGTCTGGGTAAGCCATGCATTGGCATCAGCCGCCTGATTCAGGGTGATAGCGGCGATCTCTTCGCCGTCCTGCACGATGACAAGCTGTGCTATCTTATCCTGTACGCAGTTACCGAAGCCTGTGTTCTCGATATCCAGATTGAAGCGCATTACGCCGCCGTTATCAACATTCGCGGTAAGCTTAGAGTCGCGGATAACGAAGCGGTAACCCATATGAGCACGGATGAAGGTCCAGCAGCTGTAGCCATAGAATGCAGATACATCCGCCTTGGTAGACATCTTTGCAAGCTCCTCGGTGAAGGGGATATTATCGTATCCTACCTCACGGAAGACGATAGCGGTCTTGCCGTTAGGATCGTCACTCTCGGCAATAAGCTCGATCGTGGAAGGATTAAGAGCGTGGCCGTTGGGGTCATCCTCATTGATGAGGGTGGAGTTATAGATCCATTCGTCTCTGTACATCTCAGCCTCTTCAAGAGTAGGCCTAGTGGTGTACCAGGTATTTACAGAGCCCCTCCCATGGCCCATCCAAGAAGCGTAGATGTTGCCGTGGATGTAGGACACGTGGGTACGGTACATCTCGGGCAGTGCATTCTCGGGCAGCCAAATGGAGTCGGCGTAACGTGTATTATAGGGAGCGTATTCGCCCGAGCCGTACTCGCCGCCGTAGTAGTTGAACTCAGAGAACCACTCGAGCAGGTCGATACCGTCCTCACGGGGACACTGCCCCCAGGTACCGGTATCCAGCCATGTCAGCATATATCCATCGTTAAACATAGAGATACGACGAAGCTTCTTGGGGTCGTGGTCACGGAGATTGTCAAAAGGAATAAGAGCGGAGAGCGCTCTTTTGCCGGCGAATGTAACGGCCTGTTTTGTGCCGTCCTTCAGGTAAAGATATCCGGAGTCACCACGGCTCTCGTCGCCACAGAGATAGTTCATAATGTAGCTGGGAGAACGCACCATGAGCTTAACGGTATCAGGAGTGTTTTCAAGATAAGTATTTATGATCTGATTAGCATACTCTCCGGCACAGTAGGGAGAGCCCCACATCTCACCGAAGGGGCCGATGGTACCCACCTCTATGCCGCCAACGACGTCAGAGTACTCGGTGATGATCTCGGCAAGCTGTCGTGCGTGGGTCAGTACGATATCAAAATCACAGGGTTCAGCGTAACGGCTGGCATCAGCAGCGTATTCAGGACGAATAAGGCAGGTGCCGCCGGCCTTGCGCAGATTCTCGAGGGTGCCGCGGATATAGTTTAAGCAGTCCTCGGTAAGGGGAATATCTTCAGCACCTCCGGTGTTGCGGCTGTTCACAGCCCAGTTGTAGGAGGCGTTGAGGTTCTGCCTCTGGCGCGCCTCTGACATCTCCTTGGTCAGGGGGATGCGCTTGTCTGCATAATTCTTATACTGAGAGTTGTTTACCCTGACTACCTCGCCGTTTTCGTAAACGAGGTTACCGTTATTGTCACGGAGATCATACTCCAGGTTCTCTGCGTAGACGTAGTTTCCTCTCTCATCATAGATGGGATCGCCGTACTCGTCCACCTTGACGATGGTGTAACCGCCGGAAAAGTTCTTAAGGTCGAGGAAATAGTGAACAAATCCGCTGTCTTTGTTCGGAACGTTACCGGTCAGCTTGGGGGTGATGAAAGGACAGGCAGGTGAGCCCATCATCGGATTATTGAAGGTCTCGGTAGACTCGGTGTAGTCAAGACCCGAGTCGGTAAGACCGTCATAGGTCACCGCGCTCACACACAGGCTTAATGATGTAGCCAGCATAGCGATCACAGCAAGAAGAGAAATAATTCTTTTCATTTTCATACTCCTTTACATTGGTACTTATATGATAACATGAAAGCCCCAAATAATCAATTATAGATCCATAATTCCCATTTGGGAAATTAGACAAAAAGTGCACCGCTCTTTTGTGCAAAAGCACTATTTCTTCCGCAGTTTTGCTAAGAAAAAGCCCTCGTAAAGTTCATTTGGACAGACAGTGACCGTTCCATCTACGCTTCCCTCTATAATAGGCACGCCGGGGAGGTCGTCGGCAGAGATAGGCACTATCTCTGCACCCATCCCCAGAGCCGCACGGATCTGCGCCTCGTTTTCCTCCTCTAAGACAGAGCAGGTGGAGTATATCATCTCGCTTCCTCGGCGCATATGGGCAAGAGCCCCGCGAAGCAGAGTTCGCTGTATACGTACCGACCGCGCCACCAGCCCCTCGTCTATTTGTGGAGGCTTATCCCGCCACAGCTCGAGAGTTCCGCTGCCGCTGCAGGGTGCGTCAAGTAGCACGCGGTCAAAGGTGAAGAGGGGGTCCAGCTTAGCGGAGTCGGTGACCATCACGGTGGTGCGCCGCGCTCCCTGCCGCTCTATATTGTACTTCAGCCTCTCGGCGCGTATCTTATTCTTCTCGCAGGCGGTGATAAAGGCGCCGTTTGCGGTCAGGGAAGCTATCTGCGTGGTCTTGCCGCCGGGAGCCGCCGCCATATCCAGGATATTTTCCCCTGCCTGCGCGCCCAAAAACAGCACGGGTATCATTGAGGAAAGGCTCTGCAGGTATATTTTGCCTTCTTTATATATATCAAGCTCGGCTATACCGCTCTCGTCCCCACCCTCGATGATAAGGGCGTTTTCCCAAAAGGGTGCCACCCTGACGGCATACCCCGCCTCGCAGAATGCCGTCTTCACCTCGTCGGCAGTAGCCTTTAGGGTGTTGACGCGGGCGGTAACGGGGCGCTTCGCAGAAAAGGCAGAGATAATGCTCTCTGTCCTTTCTGCACCGAAGCGCTCACGGAATTTTTTCTCTAAAAAATCAGGTAAAGTATGCATTATAAACCTAAAAATGCACGCAGAGCGTCCGCATCACCGTCAAAGGTGTAGGTATTTAAGCCAACCTCTTTCGCCGTGGCGATATTGTCGTGATTATCGTCTACGAATATGCTCTCGGAGGGGTCAAGGTCATATTTAGCGATAATATGCTCGAAGATACGTCTCTGGGGCTTGGCCATCTTTATGGGTGCGGAGAAAACAAGACCGTCAAAGAGGTCGAGGACAGCCTTAACCTCGGCGTTATGCTGATAGTTCTCTGCAAAATAGTTGCTGATATTGGAGAGCAGATAGACCCTTCCTCCCGCCGACTTAATGTCGCGGATGAGTTCTGGCATACCCTTGATAAGGGGGATATTGTATATCCAGTTATCAAATATCTCGTCGGCGATGGCATATAGCCTCTCGGGAAGATGCTCACGGTAAAGGGCCTTTAACTCCTCGTGCTGTAGAAGTCCCTCGTCCATAGGCGCCCAATACTTGCGGTCAAAGACCTCCTTCACGATAAGCGCCGCATCCTCGGGGTCGGACACGCGAAGCGCCGTCATATACGCCGGCTCATATTCGATTATTACTTTTCCGAAATCAAAAATATAGTTTTTCATAATTTAATTATAACACAAATAAAAAATAAGGCAAGGGGTAAATGCTACAGTTCGTTCCCGAACGAAGTCGGATTTCATCACGAAGTGATTTCATCCACTGTAGGAGGATTTCACCCGTCCGAAAGGACGGATTTAGTTAAAAAGAAACATCCTTTGTCAGTAGACAAAGGATGTTTCTTTTCTGCGAAAGAGCGACAAACGGAGCAGAAACAAGGTAAGAGTAAGCAAAAGTAGTATAACTATTCTATTCGATAAATTGGAATTTGTCTACCTGCTTGGTATTGTCAACGGTTATACGGACTGGAGTATTGCTCACAATAAAGACCATGGCGTGTTGCAGTTTCTATAACACTTTCGGTAGGAAGCGAAGAACCAATGTACATATAGTAGTCATAGCCAAAGTGGATAAAGAAATCTTTAGATGTAAGCTTTAACCAGCACTGTTCACGAAGGCAAGCTGTAATAACTTGACGAATTTCTTGTGTGTTGGAAATGCTTGAGGAAAAACGAACATTCTCAGTATAATACTCTGCCAAGTCGGAGGCCAAGCGGTCTTAGGAAGACAACACTTAGCTACAACTCCTTGGCTCACAGAACGACATGGCTACGATCCGACTTTACTGAGAATGTTCGTTTTTCCTCAAGCATTTCCAACACACAAGAAATTCGTCAAGTTATTACAGCTTGCCTTCGTGAACAGTGCTGGTTAAAG